>NZ_JBHYMS010000044.1:0-29396 GCF_042743185.1 Inquilinus sp. NPDC058860
CCCGGCTGAAGGTCCGGCTCTCCCGCTTGGACATCGGTTCTCCTTCTCAGAGAACTGTCCCTATTTTCCCTGTCTCACCAGCGGGGTCCACTCCATCTGCACCACCGGCTCGGTCATGGTGCCGTGCCCCTGGTTTCCCGAAATGGCGGCCATCGCGCGGCATCGTCCGGACTTCGATCTGGGTGTTCATCTCACCCTCACCTCCGAAATGCCGGGCTATCGTTGGCGGCCGCTGACGGGCGTCTCGGCAAACGGGCTGACCGATCCCGACGGATTCTTCTGGCCCGACGCCCACAGTGCGCGACGCGCTCGACCCGAGGCCGTCGAGCTCGAGATGAGGGCACAGATCGATGCCGCGCTCGCTGCCGGGATCGACGTCACCCACCTGGACTCGCATATGGGCACGGTGATGATGCCGGAGTTTCTCGCCATCTATCTCCGTCTCGGCGAGGAATACCGCCTGCCGATCCTCATGCCGCGAAACATTGTCGAGATCGCCCCCCAGGGAGCGCATGGAGCGGCGGCGCAATACGACCAGGCCATCGAACGCACGGTCGCCAGGGGCAATCCCGACTTCATCCAATTTTGCCAGACTCCATGGGGCAACGCCGGGGATGTCGAGGCCGCGTACAGCGCCTTGTTTGCAGCATGTGGGCCGGGGCTGTCGTGGATCGCGCTGCACTTCACCTCACCCGGCGACATCGAATTCATCTCCACCGACGCCGCCATCCGCATCGCCGAGTACGACCTGTTCAAGTCCGGGCGGGGCAAAGCCCTGATGGACGCAGCGGGGCTCGAGCTCGTCGGCATGCGTGGGTTTCGCGACCGGCTGCGGGCAAGCTCGAATGACGGGTTCAGCCCCTAGCGCGTCCCTCGGTGTCGATCACCTCGAAATGCTCGACCTCCGGGTCGAAGCGGGTGAGGAAATCCTGGTCGCGCGGATAGTAGCGGGCGCGGCCGTACGCCTCGCCGGCGAAGGCCTTGATCGCCTCCACCGACTCCCACAGCGTCAGGGTCAGGAACTCCACCTCCTCGCCGCGGTCCTGGCACAGGAGCCAGACGCCGCGGTTGCCCGGGGTCCTGGCGTAGTCGCCGAGGCCGGTCTCCCGCAGATAGGCGACATAGGCGTCCTTCTTCGCCTTCGGCACCGGGCCGCGCCACATCCGTGCGATCATGTCGGATCCTCCTTGGTCAGGTCGAGGCGGACGATCGGCCGGGTCGGGCTGCGCCGCGCCACCTCGCGGAAGCCGAGGTCGAGGAAGGGCCGCAGCACGCCGGTGTAGATCTCGCCCGATCCCAGTGGGCGGGCGGCGTCGATCGGATAGGCCTCGAGCGCCGGGGCGCCGCGCGACCGCGCCAGCCGCGCCGCCGCCGCGACCAGCGGGCGCAGAAGCCCGGTGCGGCGATGGGCCTTGGTCGTCACGAAGCAGGTGATCGACCAGACCGGCAGGCCGTCGACCGGCGCCAGGTTGCGCGACCGGGCGAGCCGCGGCTGCGCCCCGCGCGGGGCCACGCCGCACCAGGCGACGGGCCGGCCCGCGCGATAGCCGACCAGCCCCATCGGCTCGCCGGCCTCGACAAGCCTCCGGAACAGGGCGCGGTTGCTGCCGTCCCGCATCCCGGCCCTGAAGTCCGGCCGCTCCCGGCGCCAGAAGGCGCACCAGCAGCGGCCGGCATCGGCACAGCCGGCGAACACGGCCTCGACGTCGCCGAGCCGCTCCGGCGCCACCGGCCGGCATTCGAGCGTCGCCTCGCGATCGGCTGTCGGCATTCCCCTAACCCCTGGACCGGTTGGGCGGACGATGCCGGGCTTGCCCCGGGCAAGTCAACCGGTAGGATGGTTGGGCGATGCAGACCCAGCCCCCCTCCTATGCGCTGCGGCCGCCGAAGCGGATCGGCGGCTCGCTCAGCCTCGATTTCGTCAACACCGAGATGTGGCGCGGCGACGTCCCGCTGCGCGGCGAGCGGTTGACCGGCTATGGCGAGCTCGCCCTGTGGGCCGGCCATCTCGGCATCCTGGACCGGGCCGGGGTCAGGCGGCTGATTCAGGAGGCGGAACGGCGCCCCGATGCCGCGGCCGCGGTGCTGGCGACGGCGCTGCGCCTGCGCGGCGCCCTGGGCAGGATCCTGACCGCGCCGGCCGCAGCCTCCCCGGACGATCTCGCGGTGCTGAACGCCGTGCTGGCCCGGGCCCCGACCCGGACCGGCCTGGCGCCGGCCAGGAGCGGCTTCGCCTGGGCCATGACCGAGACCGACCCGCTGGAGCAGCCGCTGTGGCCGGTGGTGTGGGACGCGGCCGAGCTCCTGGTCTCCGGCCGCGCCGAACGGGTCGGCAGCTGCTCCGACCCCGACTGTGCCTGGGTCTTCCTCGATACTTCGCGCAACCGCAGCCGGCGCTGGTGCTCGATGGCCGATTGCGGCAACCGGCACAAGGCACGCCGGCACTATGAACGGGTGCGCGCCTCCTAGCCGATCGACGCCCGGATGATCTTGCCCTGGGCGTCGACCTCGACGGTCAGCCGGTCGGCGCGGTAGTCCATGGTCACCGCCTCGCCCGGGCGGACGGTCCGCAGCATCAGGCCCTTGAGCTTGTCGAGCTCGGCCTGGGAGACGGGCCCCTCGGGCTCGGCGGTGCCCGGCGCAGCCGCCTGGCTGCGGGCGCAGGCGGCGGCGAGGCCGCCGGCGGCCCCGGCGACGGCGAGGCCGAGGAGATGACGGCGGGAGGATTCGGTGCTCATGCGCGGCTCCGTCGTTTCTGTGGTCCCCCCCTGATCGTCGACAAAAAAGGCGACGTCGTGACGCGGTTTACCTTCCAGCAGGCGGAAGCTCCAGACTCTGATCCACGTCGCCTTGATGAGGATACGATCGTGATCACCCGCCGCCGCTTCCTGTCCGGTGCCGCCGCAGCATCCGCCCTCGGCGTGCTGGCCGGCGCCCTGCCCCGCCTCGCCCGGGCCTCCGCCCCGGCCGAGCTGACCGTCACCACCCGCAGCCTCGACGTCGCCGGACGGCCAGCGACCGTGTTCGGCATCACCCGGCCGGATGGCGGCCAGGGCCTGCGCGCCGTCGCCGGCCAGGATTTCCGGGTGCGGCTGACCAACGCGCTCGACGAGCCGTCGCTGGTGCATTGGCACGGGCTGACCCCGCCCTGGCGCCAGGACGGCGTGCCGGGCGTGACCCAGGACCCGCTGCCGGCCGGTGCCGGCATCGACTACGGCTTCCCGCTGGCCCGGCCGGGCACCAACTGGATGCACTCCCATCTCGGGTTGCAGGAGCAGGGCCTGCTGGCGGCGCCGCTGATCGTCGCCGATCCGGCCGAGGCCGGGCTGGACGAGCAGGAGGTGGTGCTGATGCTGCACGACTTCAGCTTCCGCGACCCGGCCGAGATCATGGCCGGGCTGCGCGGCGGCCAGGGCCACGGCATGGCCGGGATGGATCATTCCGCCCATGGCAAGCCCGGGAGCCAGGGGACGGCCGGCATGGACCACGGCGGCCACGACATGGGCTCGATGCAGCCCATGCCGGGAAAGCAGCACGACATGCCGGGCATGGCGATGCCGGGCGGCATGGCGATGGACCTGAACGACGTCGAATACGACGCCTACCTGGCCAATGACCGCACCCTGGCCGACCCCGAGGTGGTGCGGGTCGAGCGCGGCGGCCGGGTGCGGCTGCGCATCATCAACGGCGCGGCGGCGACCAACTTCCACATCGATCTCGGCCCGGCCGAGGGCACGCTGGTGGCCGTCGACGGCATGCCGGTGGCGCCGGTCACCGGAACGCGCTTTCCGATCGCGATCGCCCAGCGGCTGGACATCCGCCTGACCGTCCCGGCCGGCCGGGCGCTGCCGGTGCTGGCGCTGCGCGAGGGCGACCGGCAGCGCACCGGGCTGGTGCTGGCCGCCCCGGGGGCCGCGGTCGCCCGCATCGCCGATCTCGGCGAGGACAAGTCGGCGCCGCTGGACCTGGCGCTGGAGGCGCGGCTGCAGGCGGCGGAGCCGCTGGCCGCCCGCGCCGTCGACCGGACCATCCCGGTGGTGCTGGCCGGCGACATGGCGAGCTATGCCTGGACCCTGAACGGCAAGGTGCACGGCCGTGACACGCCGCTGGCGGTGCGGCGCGGCGAGCGGGTGGCGATCGCCATGACCAACCCGTCGATGATGGCCCATCCGATGCATCTGCACGGCCACCACTTCCAGGTCGTGGCGATCGACGGTCGCCCCCTGTCCGGCGCCCGGCGCGACACGGTGCTGGTGCCGCCGGGCAAGACCGTGACCGTCGCCTTCGACGCCGACAACCCCGGCCGCTGGGCCTTCCACTGCCACCACCTGTACCACATGGAGAGCGGCATGATGACCACGGTGGAGTACGAGGGAATCGGCTAAGATTCTTTGAAAGGACATCCCTTTTATTGTCATTGCCGGGCTTGACCCGGCAATCCAGAAGATGTCGGCAGTCTCTGGATGCCCGGGTCAAGCCCGGGCATGACAGCTTAAGGGTCTCGTTACAATCCGGAGTTCAAAGTCTTCGCCGATCGGAGCCAGCTCTTCGCCAGATAGCTACGCCGGACGGGCCGCCGCCTCGGCGAGGAGGCGGATCACCTCCTCGTCGGTCGTCTGATCGAAATCGTCATAGAACCGGCCGACGGCGCCGAAGACATGGGGCGCCGACAGGCAGACCACGTCGTCAGCCAGCCGGGACAGCGTCTCCAGCACCTCCGGCGGCGCCACCGGCACCGCCAGCACCAGACGGGCCGGCCGGGCGGCCGCCAGACCCTGCAGGGCCGCGGTGACGGTGCCGCCGGTGGCGATGCCGTCATCGACCAGGATGACGACGTGCCCGACGATGGACGGCGCCGGCCGGCCGCCGCGGTAGAGCCGCCGGCGGCGCTCGATCTCGGCCAGCTGCCGCTCGGTCTCGGCCTCGACATAGCCGGACGCGGGCATGACCTCGCGCATCACCGAGTCGGTCAGCACGACATGCGGGTCGGCGCCGTCGACCACCGCGCCGAGCCCCAGCTCCGGATAGCCGGGCGCGCCGATCTTGCGCACCAGCAGCACGTCGAGCGGCGCCGCCAGCGCCCGCGCCACCTCGAAGCCGACCGGCACGCCGCCGCGCGGCAGCGCCAGGATGATGGGCCGGAGGTCGCGGTACCGGGCCAGCGCCGCGGCGAGGCGCCGCCCGGCATCCCTGCGGTCGCGGAACCGGACCGGCGACAGGATCATCGGTCGTCTCCCGCCAGGTGGCGGCGGAACCACAGCACCGCCTGCCGCAGCGCTTGGTCGAGCGTCCCCGGCCAGTCGGCCTCGACCGCGACGATGGTGAAGCCGGCGATCAGCGTCCGCGTGATCGCGGCCCGGGCCTCCACCCGGGCCCGTTCGGACACTCTCGGATCGGCCATCGCTGTCTCCGTTCGGTCCGACGGCCCGCTACAGGGGCCAGAACCGGACCAGCAGGATGAAAAGGGCGAGGGCGATCAGCCCGCCGATGAAGATCAGGCGCCGGGTCAGGCTGCGCAGGATGATCTCGCCTTGGCGCGCCTTTTCCGCCGGATAGGGCGGCGGCTCCCGCTTTCGGGGTTCGGGATCCGGCATGCGCTCCTCGCTCGCTCTCCTGGGCAACAGGGGACGGCGAACGACTGTTCCGGCGACGCGGTCAGCCCGCGATCAGCCCCTCGGCCCGCCAGCGCGTCAGATAGGAATCGATGATGGCGTCCAGCCGGGCCTTGCCGAAGCTGTCGTCATGGCCGGCATGGACCACCGACACCGGCAGCGACCGCAGCAGGGCGAAGGAGCGGACATAGTCGGCGACGTCCATGCCCGGGCCGCGATACAGCAGCGGTCCGTCATAGATCACGTCGCCGGCGAAGAGGATGCCGGTGGCGTCCTCGAACAGCGCGATGCTGCCGGGCGAATGGCCGGGCACATGCAGCACCCGGAAGCGCCGGTCGCCGAGATCCACCACCTCCCCCGGCCCGATCCGCCGGGTCGGCTCGGCGCCCTGCAGGGCGTAGGAGCGCAGGTCGTAGCCGGCCCGCGGCACGGCGGTGACCAGCGCCCGACCGAGCGGCGGGTAGCCCGCATCGACGAAACGTTGCCGCGCCTCGGCCGGGATCTCGTCCGAGATCAGCGTGCCGGGCCGCGGCCGGGCCAGCGCCTCGGCCTCCAGCGGATGCACCCAGCGCTCTTCGAACTCATGGATCGCGCCGATATGGTCGGCATGGGTGTGGGTGGCCAGCGCGATCGTCCGCCGCCCCTCGAACAGCTCCGGAAAGGCCGGCCGCAGCGGCGCCACGCCGAGGCCGCCATCGACCAGCAGGTCGCGGTCGCGGCCGCGCAGATGCCAGATGTTCGCCCGCATCAGCACATCGGTGTGCGGCTCGTCGATCAGGGTCAGCCCGCCGCCCAGATCGCGCTTGCGGAACCATTCGCCGGCCACGGGGAGGTCAGCCATGGAATCCTCGTTCAGGTGATCGGGGCTCAGGAGATCGGGCCCGTGGCCGGCGGGTCGAGCAGCGGCGCCACCACGGCGCGGGTCTCGGCGCTGCGCAGCACCGGCACGATCTCGAAGCTGACCCCGGTGCCGCGCCAGTGCAGGACCCATTGCTGCAGCAGGGCCAGATCGTCGCATTCCATCAGCTGGAAGCAGCGGTCGCAGTTCGACTCGACCCAGCTGTCGACGTATTTGAGCCCCTCGGGCAGGCCGCGCCCGGCGTCGCGCAGATGGCGATAGGCCGCGACCGGGTCGCGGTTGGCGAAGCGTTCGATGATCATGAACAGCACAGCCTGGCCTCCCCGCCGTTGTCCGGCGCTTGCGGTTTCAGTCCGTGCCTTCCCAATAATCCATCACCGCCGACTTGCGATAGCCCTCGCCGCGCCTAATGCCGGGTCGCGTCGGGGAGCAGGCCCTGGGCCAGGAACTGGGCTCGGGCTGTGGCGAGCCGCCGGGCCCGCTCCGCCTCGAGCCGCTGGCGTCGCCTCCGGTACTGCTGCTGCAGCTCGTGCGCCTGGCCGATGGCGCCGAGGATCTCCTCGTTCAGCTGCATGAATCGGTCGAAGGTCTCCATCAGCTTGTCGGGGGTCTTCGACAGGCCCTCCGCTTCGGCCATGCGGCGTTCGGCCAAGTCCTGGAGCGACCGGATCCGCTGGCCCAGCCGGACCAGCTCGGGGTCCGAGGCGACGGCGGTATCGGCGGCGGGCGGCTTGGCTCTGCTCATGGAACATATCATGAACACAAGCCGAGCCGGTGTCAAGCCCGTCCCTTAACCGGCCGTCGCGACCCGCCGGGCCGGCCACAGCCGCCAGCCGAGCGTCACCGCCAGGCTGGAGAGCGCGATCAGCGCCATCCCGGCCGCCTGCCCCAGCCCCAGCCGATGGCCGTAGACCAGCCAGTCGGCGAGGATCGCCGAGGCCGGGTAGACGAAGGCCAGCACGGCGATCACCGGCGTCGGCAGCTTCGGATAAGCGGCGTACATCAGCACATAGACCAGGCCGGTGTGGACGACGCCGAGCCCGGCCAGCCAGCCCCAGGGGCCGGGGGACGCGGGCAGATCCGCGATGCCGACGAAGGGCGCCAGCAGCACGATGCCGGTGGCGGCGTGGATCATCGCGGTCAGATGCGGCCGCACCCCGCGCAGCGCCTTGGTCGACAAGACCGTGCCGGTGTACAGCAGCGAGGCCAGCACGGCGAGGCCGGCGCCGAGCAGCCGCCCCGGCTCCGCCCCCTCGATGCCGGTGGCCAGGGCCAGCCCGGCGAAGGCGATGGCGATCCAGCCCAGCTTCCGGCCGCTGAGCCGCTCGCCGAACAGCACGCTGCCGGCCAGCACCACCCAGAAGGGCTGGACGTGGTAGACGATGGTGGCGAAGGCGATCGAGCTGTGGCGGATCGCGGCGAAGAACGCGACCCAGTTCAGCACGATGCAGACGCCGCCGAACAGGATCAGCGCCCATTGCCGCGGCGCCAGGCGCAGATCGCGCAGCCAGCCGCGCGCGGCGCAGAAGGCCAGCAGGACCAGCGCCCCGAAGACGCAGCGGAAGAACACCGCGTTGATCGGCCCCTGCCCCGATTCCTCCATGAACACGCCGACGGTGCCGACCACTGCCATGCCCAGGGCCAATTGCAGGATCCCGCTCCGCCGTTCCGCCGCCTCGACACCGCCCATGGTCGCCTCCTGAATCCGGTGGAGGGAGGCTGGGCCCGTCTCGAACTTCAATCAAACGAATAGATTTGAAGCTATCCATCAACTGGATTTATGATCGAACCATGGACAGACGCCTCGATCTCGATGTGCTGCGCACCCTGGTGGCGATCGCCGAGGGCGGCAGCTTCAGCCTGGCCGCGTCGCGGGTCGGGCGCACCCAGTCGGCGGTCAGCATGCAGGTGCGGCGGCTGGAGGAGGCGGTGGGCAAGCGGCTGTTCGACCGCAGCAGCCGGCAGGTGCGGCTGACCCCGGCCGGCGAGAGCCTGCTGGGTCACGCCCGGCGCATGCTGCGGCTGGAGGAGGAGGCCTGGGCGGCGCTGGTCGAGCCCGACCTGCGCGGCCGGGTCCAGCTCGGCATCCCCGACGACTACGCCTATTCGCTGCTGCCGCCGATCCTGTCGCGCTTCGCCGCCAGCCACCCCCAGGTCGAGGTCGAGCTGATCTGCGAGCAGACCACCTTCCTGGACCGGCGCCTGGCCGCCGGCGAGATCGACCTGGCGGTGGTCACCCGCGGGCCGGGCCGCGACGGAGAGCTGCTGCGGCGCGAGCCGCTGGTCTGGTTCGGGTCGCCCGACCACGACCCGCAGGTGGAGGAGCCGCTGCCGGTGGCGCTGTACGAGCCCGGCTGCGTCGCCCGCGACGTCACGCTGCAGGCGCTGGCGGCGACGCAGCGCCCGTATCGCATCGCCTATTCCAGCCCCAGCCTGGTGGGCCTCCTGGCCGTGGTCCGCGCCGGGCTGGCCGTGGCGGTGGTGGTGGGCTGCAGCCTGCCGGACGGGATGCGGGTGCAGGGTGAGCGTGACGGGCTGCCCCCCCTGCCGGCGCTGGAGATCGCGCTGGCCTGGGGCGCCCGGCCGCGGACTCCGGCCGTGGTCCGGTTGGCCGAGCAGATCCACACCGCCGTCGGACGACCCGAGGCGCTGGCGGCGTAGGTTGGGTTCGCCTTGCGAACCCAACAATGGCTCGGGCTGCGGGATGTTGGGTTCGCATCCGCGAACCCAACCTACGATGCCGATATCACTGCACCGCCCATTCCTTGCCGTCGGCCGGCCGGAGGCGATCGCGGCCTAGGGTTGGTCGCTGCACCGAATTTCTATTGCGCAGCGAAGCGATTCGGGACTCCCCTGATGGGAAGCCAGTCCGGCGGACTCAAGGCACGATTGCCCCGGCTGCGGGTTGATGGTGCAATCCGCGCGGGCTCGCTGCGCTGACCGAGGGGGATCGGATGCGTCGTTTCACCGGATTGATCGTGGTCGTCGTCCTGGTCGTGCTGGTCGCCCTGTGGGGCGGCAGCGCCTACAACCGCTTCCTGGGCGGCGACGAAAACGTCAAGGCCGCCTGGTCCGAGGTGCTGAACCAGTACCAGCGCCGGGCAGACCTGGTGCCGAACCTGGTCAAGACCGTGCAGGGCTACGCCAACCAGGAGAAGGACGTGCTGACCCAGGTGACCGAGGCGCGGGCCAAGGTCGGCAGCATCCAGGTGACGCCGGAGACGCTGAACGACCCGGCGGCGCTGCAGAAGTTCCAGGCGGCGCAGGGCGAGCTGTCCTCGGCCCTGTCGCGGCTGCTGGTGGTGACCGAGAACTATCCGCAGCTGAAATCCGACGCCCTGTTCCAGGACCTGATGACGCAGCTGGAGGGCACCGAGAACCGGATCGCCACGGCGCGCAACCGGTCGATCCAGGCAGTGCAGGAGTACAATGTCGGCGTCCGCCGCTTCCCCGGCAACCTGATCGCCGGCGTGCTCGGCTTCAGCGCCAAGCCCAACTTCAGCGTCGAGAACGAGGCCGCGATCTCGACCGCGCCCAAGGTCGATTTCGGGACCTCGCCGGCCCCGAAGCCTTGAGGCTCACAGCCCCGAGCATGGCCGTGCTGCTGCGCCGGCTGGCCCTCTTGGGCTGGCTGCTGATCCTCACCGTCGCCCCGGCCGTGGCGCAGCAGCCGGTCGCGGTGCCGCAGCTGAGCGCCCGCGTGACCGACCTGACCGGCACCCTGTCCGCCGCCGACCGGCAGGCGCTGGACGGCAAGCTGGCGGCGGTCGAGCAGCGCAAGGGCGCGCAGATCGCCATCCTGATCGTGCCGACCACCGGCGCCGACACCATCGAGCAGTATGCCAGGCGGGTGTTCGACCAGTGGCGGCTGGGCCGCAAGGGCGTCGACGACGGGGTGCTGCTGCTGGTCGCCAAGACCGACCGCACCGTGCGGATCGAGCCCGGCTACGGGCTGGAGGGGGCGATCCCGGACATCGCCGCCGGCCGCATCATCCGCGAGCAGATCACGCCCGCCTTCCGCCAGGGCGATTTCGCCGGCGGCCTGGGCACCGCGGTCGACAGCCTGATCCGGCTGATCGACGGCGAGGCGCTGCCGCCGCCCCCGCCGGAAAGCCGGAGCGAGGCGCCGCAGGAGATGCTGCAGGTCATCATCCTGGCGATCATCGGCGGCGTCGTGGCCCGCGGCTTCCTCCGCGCCGCCGGGCTGCCGATGCCACTGCCGGCCGGCGGCAGCGCGCTGGTCGCCGGCGGCCTCGGCTGGGCGCTGTCCGGGCTGATCTTCTTCGGCGCGTTCTGCGCCATCGGCGCGGTGATTCTCGGCGGCATCGGCGGCAGCCTCGGCGGGCCGGGCGGCGGCAGCTACAGCACCCGCCGCGGCTCGGGAGGCCTCGGCGGCGGTCTTGGCGGAGGTTTCGGGGGCGGAGGCTTCGGCGGCAGGTCGGGCGGCGGCTCCGGTGGAGGCGGCTTCGGCGGCGGCGGCGGATCGAGCGGAGGCGGCGGTGCATCCGGAAGCTGGTAGGATCCTGCGGCGGTGGCGGCCGGTCGCCGAGTGGCACGGCCATCGGCTGCTGCGCCGGCATTTCGGCCCGGCGGTGATGGCCCGGCTGCACGAGGCGATCCGCGGCGCCGAGCGCCGGCATCTGGGCGAGATCGTCATCGCGGTCGAGGCCTCGGCCCCGCCGCACATCCGCGACAGCCGGATGCGGGCGCTGGAGGTGTTCGGCCGCCTCAGGGTCTGGGATACGGCGCAGGCGACCGGCGTGCTGCTGTACCTGCTGCTGGCCGACCACAAGATCGAGATCGTCGCCGACCGCGGCGTCACCGCCCGGGTCGACGGCGCCGTGTGGCCGCGGATCTGCGCCGCGCTGCGCGACCGGTTCCAGGCCGGGCGGTACGAGGACGGCGTGCTGGAGGCGCTGGCCGCGATCGACGCCGAGCTGCTGCGGGCCTGGCCGGCCGCCCCCGGCGAGGCCAACCCCGAGGAGCTGCCGGATGGGCCGGTCATCCTGTGAAGGATGACAGGTTCGTGCAACGGCGCTTGTGAAAACCGCACCGCCTATGATACGCCCGGCGCTATTGACTCCGGGAGCAGCGACGCGTGACGGCGATCCAGTCGGACCGGCCGACGGTCCTTATCCTCAACGGCCCCAATCTCAACATGCTGGGCGTGCGCCAGCCCGAGATCTATGGCCGCGACACGCTCGCCGACATCGAGCAGGCCTGCGCCGACGAGGCCGAGCAGATCGAGCTCGAGATCGACTTCCGGCAATCGAACCACGAGGGCGAGCTGGTCACCTGGATCCAGGAGGCCCGCACCGCCCATGACGGCATCATCGTCAATGCCGGCGCCTACAGCCACACCTCGGTCGCCATCCTCGACGCGCTGAACGCGGCGGAACTTCCGGTGATCGAGGTCCATCTCTCCAATATCTTCCGCCGCGATGCGTTCCGGCACCATTCCTATGTCTCGCTGGCGGCGACCGGGGTGGTGTGCGGGCTCGGCGTGCACGGCTACCTTCTGGCCCTGCAGGCGATGGCGCGGCTCCTCGAAACCGACCGGTGAAGACCAGATGAGCACCTTCAACCTCGATCCCGAATTCGTGCGCGGCCTGGCCAAGCTCCTGGACGAGACGGGCCTGACCGAGATCGAGTTCTCGGAAGGCGACCGCCGCATCCGGCTGAACCGCCAGCCGGCGCCGGTGACGGCCTATGCGCCCGCCCCGGCGGCGGCCCCGGCCGTCGCCGCCGCCCCGGCGGCCGCGCCCGCCGTCCCGGCCGGCCCGCCGAAGAACGCGGTGACCTCGCCGATGGTCGGCACCGTCTACCTGTCGCCCGAGCCCGGCGCCGCGGCCTTCGTCAAGGTCGGCGACAAGGTGGCCGAGGGCGCGACGCTCCTGATCGTCGAGGCGATGAAGGTGATGAACCCGATCCGCAGCCCGCGCGCCGGCACCGTCAGCGCCGTGCTGGTCGAGGACGCCCAGCCGGTCGAGTTCGGCGAACCGCTCGTCGTGATCGACTGATGTTCGAGAAGGTCCTCATCGCCAATCGCGGCGAGATCGCGCTGCGCATCCATCGCGCCTGCCGCGAGATGGGCATCCGCACCGTGGTCGTGCACTCCACGGCCGACAGCGACGCCATGGCCGTACGCCTGGCCGACGAGGCGGTCTGCATCGGCCCGCCGGCGGCGCGCGACAGCTACCTCAACATCCCGGCCCTGCTCTCCGCCGCCACCATCACCGGCTGCGACGCGATCCATCCGGGCATCGGCTTCCTGGCCGAGAACGCCCGCTTCGCCGAGATGGTGGAGGAGCACGGCTTCGCCTTCATCGGCCCGACCGCGCAGCACATCCGGGTGATGGGCGACAAGATCGCCGCCAAGGACGCGGTCAAGGCCGCCGGCCTGCCCGTGGTCCCCGGCTCCGACGGCGCCGTCGACACGGTCGAGGAGGCCCAGGCGCTGGCCCGCGGCATGGGCTATCCGGTGCTGGTCAAGGCCACGGCGGGCGGCGGCGGCAAGGGCATGAAGGTCGCCATGACCGACGCCGAGCTGCCCGAGGCCTACAGCATGGCCCGCAACGAGGCCCGCGCCGCCTTCGGCAACGACAGCGTCTATGTCGAGAAGTATCTCGACCACCCGCGCCACATCGAGATCCAGCTCCTGGCCGACACCCACGGCAACGTGGTGCATTTCGGCGAGCGCGACTGCTCGATCCAGCGCCGCCACCAGAAGGTGATCGAGGAGGCCCCCTCGCCCGCCCTGAACGCCGAGGAGCGCGCCTATATCGGCGGGCTGGCGGCGGAGACGGCGCGCAAGCTGGGCTATCGCGGCGTCGGCACGATGGAGTTCCTGTACCAGGACGGGAAGTTCTACTTCATCGAGATGAACACCCGGCTGCAGGTCGAGCACCCGATCACCGAGGAGATCTCGGGCATCGACCTGGTGCGCGAGCAGATCCGCGTCGCCACCGGCGCGCCGCTCGGCTACGGCCAGAGCGACATCGAGTTCCAGGGCCATTCCATCGAGTGCCGGATCAACGCCGAGGACCCGGAGACCTTCACCCCCTCCCCCGGCCGGATCGACGGCTACCACGCCCCGGGGGGGCTGGGCGTGCGGGTCGACAGCGCGATCTATGACGGCTACCGCATCCCGCCGCACTACGACAGCCTGGTGGCCAAGCTGATCGTCCGCGGCACCACCCGCAACGAGTGCCTGATGCGGCTGCGCCGGGCGCTGGAGGAGTATGTCATCGACGGGGTGAAGACCACCCTGCCGCTGCACGCCCGGCTGATCGCCGAGCCGGACTTCATCAACGGCGACTACGACATCCGCTGGCTCGAGCGGTTGATGGCGAAATAGGGCACCGGCCTGAATTCAGCCCAATTCTAAGAATAGCACTGCATGAACGTCCCGGGCGCCCGTGTCCGGGGCTGGCGATCGAGGGGATGCGATCGCTGTCGCAGGCTCGGCTCGGCCTGCGGGTCCGGTGCCGCCCCGATATGCGAGGAGATGCTGATGAGCGTGTTTCGTGCTTCGACGGCGGCGGCGCTGGTGGCGCTGATCACCGCGCCGGCCCTGGCGGCCGAGGTCCCGTCCGACCCGGTCGAGCGCTGCAAGGGCCTCCTGACCCTCGCCCCGGCCGACTCGCCGATGCACAATGCCGAGGTCGGTTCGGTCGAATCCTTCGGCACGTCCGGCTGCAAGTTCACCGACCTGAAGATGGTCGAGCCCGCCGACAAGGTGGCCGCGGGCAAGACCCCGACCACGGTGACGATCGAAGAGCTCAGCTTCGACAAGCTCGATTTCGCCAAGGCCTATGACGGCAAGCCGTCGGACACGCTGACGGGGCAGGCCACGGGCATCTCGATCGACAACCCCGAGGTCAAGGCCGTCCTCGGCGAGGAGCCGTTCGACGTGGCGGTCGACTACGCGCTCGACCCCGCAAGCAAGCAGTTCACGCTGACCGAGTTCCAGCTCAGCGGCACGTCGCTGGGCGAGCTGTCGCTGGACGGCGCGCTGGACGGCGTCAACGCGGACGATCCGGCGGCCGCGGCCGACCCGAGCCAGCTGCTGGGCACGGCCTCGCTGCGCAAGGTCAAGCTGCATTTCGAGAACAAGGGCATCATCGACAAGGTGATCGCCTTCGCAACCGCCCAGGGCGAGGATCCGAAGACCGCGATCGAGCAGGGCAAGAGCCAGGCCGTGCTCGGCATGGCGGCGCTGTCGGCGATCGGCGTGCCGGAGGCCGCGGTGAAGAGCCTGATGTCCTTCGCCCAGGACTTCCCGGCGCCGAAGGGCCCGCTGACCATCTCGATCGACCCGGCGGCGCCGGTGCCGCTGGCGCAGCTCGCCACGATCAAGCCGGGCGACGCCAAGTCGATGGACCTGGTGAAGAGCCTGAACGTCGCCGTCAGCTACTGACGGCGTCCAGCTCACGGCCGGACCAGCCCGAACACGCCGCGCACCGCGTCCAGGGTCCGCACCGCCTGCTGCCGTGCCGCGGCGCAGGACGGCGCGGATCTCGCCGGGATCGCGCGCGAACTGGGCCCGGCGCTCGCGGATCGGGCCCAGCAGCGCCTCCAGCACCTCCTCCAGCCGGCGCTTCACCGCCATGTCCGGCAGCCCGCCGCCACGGTAGCGGCGCTTCAGCTCCGCCACCGCCGCCGGATCGGGGTCGAAGGCGTCGAGATACGCAAAGACGACATTGCCCTCGACCTTCCCCGGATCCTCGACCCGGAGATGGCCGGGGTCGGTGTACATGCGGCGGATCTTGGCGCGGACCGTGTCCGCGTCGTCGCGCAGGTCGATGGCGTTGCCGGCCGACTTTCTGGCCTTGCCCTGCCCGTCCAGCCCCGGCAGGCGAGGCGTGGTCGACAGCAGGATGCGCGGCTCCGCCAGCACCGCGGCGCCGGCCAGGCGGTTGACCGCGCGCACGATCTCGACCGTCTGCTCCAGCATCGGCGCCTGGTCGGCCCCGACCGGCACCAGCGTCGCCGCCACGGCGGTGATGTCGGCCGCCTGGCTGACCGGATAGCACAGGAACCCGGCCGGCAGGTCGCGGGCGAAGCCGCGCTGGCGGATCTCGTCGCGCACGGTCGGGTTGCGCTCCAGCCGCGCCACGGTGACCAGGTTGAGGTACAGCATCGCCAGCTCGGCCATCTCCGGCACCGCCGATTGCAGCACAATGGCGCTGCGCGCGGGGTCGAGGCCGATGGCGAGGTAGTCGAGCGCCACCTCCATCACGTTGCGGCTGACCCGGCCGGGATCGGCGGCGTTGTCGGTCAGGGCCTGCAGGTCGGCGATCAGCACGAACTGCCGGCACAGGCGCTGCAGCCGCAGCCGGTTGGCCAGCGAGCCGGCATAGTGGCCGAGATGCAGCGGCCCGGTCGGCCGGTCGCCGGTCAGCACGACATCGGCTTCGGTGATCTCGGGCGCATCGGCCGGATGCGCGGGGAGAGCGTGAGGCACGAGACGAATCCTTTCGAGCAGGAGGAAAGGCCGCTCGGATGGATCGCCGTCTCGGGACATGAAAAAGGCCGCTTCCATCGGAGCGGCCAGGGTGCAGGACGAAGCACGCAAGAGCCGCCGTCAGGCGCTGCGCCACCAATGCCGGAACAGGGTCGCGGGCTTCGTCATGGCCGGCACGATACAGCAGCCGGACCCCACCGGAAAGCCGGCAAGGGTGGACGCATTCCCCGCCCTCCGCTATCGACGGGACATGAGGTTCGCGCCGCACCATATCCCTGGGATCACACTCCGGTCCCGGCCATGACCCGCGTCACGCCCCAGCTGCTGCTGCGCGCCTATGCCGCCGGGCTGTTCCCGATGGCGGAATCGGCCGACAGCCCCGAGTTGCACTGGTTCGACCCGCCGCGCCGGGGCATCCTGCCGCTCGATGGCATGCATGTGCCGCGCCGGCTGGCCCGCACGGTCAAGGCGGGCCGCTTCGAGGTCACCGCCGACCAGGCCTTCCACGCGGTGATCGCCGGCTGCGCCACGCCCTCGCCGGACCGGCCGAACACCTGGATCAACGACGAGATCGTCGCCCTCTACACCGCGCTGCACCGGGCCGGCTTCGCCCACAGCGTCGAATGCTGGGACGGCGACACGCTGGTGGGCGGCCTCTACGGCGTCGCCCTGGGCGGCGCCTATTTCGGCGAAAGCATGTTCAGCCGTGCCACCGATGCCAGCAAGGTGGCGCTGGTCCATCTCGTCGCCCGGCTGCGCGCCGCCGGCTTCGCCCTGCTCGACACCCAGTTCGTGACCGACCACCTGGCCCGCTTCGGCACCATCGAGATCGAGCGCGCCGAGTATCGCCGCCGCCTGGACGCCGCCCTGGCGCTGCGGCCGGACTGGACCGGCGCCGACCCGGAGCCGGAGCTGGCCCTGCTGCTGCACCGACAGCCGGAGGAGCGATGACCGCCCTGCCCCTGCGCCGCCGGCCGGTGCCGGACGGCCCGATCGACGACGCGCTGATCGGCTTCATCGAGGCGCATCCGGTGCCGACCACGCCGTTCGAGCCGCGCTGGGGCCTGTCGCGCCTGGTGCTGGGCCCCGGCAGCATCATCGACATGGTCGACGCCGAGGGACGGCGGGTCGCCGTCGCCGCCGTGGTGGATGCCACGACCAACGGCCGCAACGCGGCCATCCTGGTGCCGCTCTGCCTCCTGCCCGGCTGCGATGAGGACGCGCTCGCCGCCTTCCTGCTGGCGGAGGCCGAGGCGGTCACGGCCGCCGGCCCCCGCCGCCGGCTCGAGGTCGGCACGGAGGACGTGTTCGCCGGCCGCGCCGCCGAGCTGCAGGCCCGCGGCTATCGCGAGGCCTACCGCATGCATGTGATGCGCCGGCCGCTGGATGCGCCCCCGCCGCCGGTGCCGCCGCTGCCGGAAGGCCTGCGCTGGTCGCCGCCGACCGAGGAGACGATGCGCAGCCAGCACGAGGCCGTCTGCCGTGCCATGACGCCGGTGCCCGGCGCCAGCATCGCGGATTTCGAAAGCTTCGCCGCCCGCGCCCGGGCGATGCCCGACCAGCACGGCCTGATCCTGCACGGCGACGCCGTCGCCGGCTTCCTGCGCGTGCATCCGCCCAAGATCGCCGGCGGCGAGGGCGACGTCGCCCTGATCGGGCGCCATCCGGACCATCGCGGCGGCGGGCTGGGCGACATCCTGGTGGCCGAGAGCCTGCGCCGCCTGCACGCCGCCGGAGCCGGCATCGCGGTGCTGGAGGTCGCGGCGGTGAACGACGCCGCCCTGGCCCTCTATCGCCGCCACGGCTTCACCGTGACCGAGACCATCCCGGTCTACGCCAAGGATGTTCCGGCCGCCGGATAGCGCTTCTCCGGCAGGAGGGCGGCGGCGACAATGCATCCGATACGCCGGAGTCGCCGCGATGACCTTCGCCCTCTGGATGGTCCTGGCGGCCATCCTGCTGCCCTATCTGACCGTGATGCCGGCCAAGGTGGCGTCGCGGATCGACAACCACGCCCCGCGCCGGGACATGGAGCGGATGACCGGCTGGCAGCAGCGGCTGGACTGGGCGCATCGCAACCATTTCGAGACGTTCCCGGCCTTCGCCGCGGCGGTGATCATCGCCCAGATGCGCGGCGCGCCGCAGGACTGGGCCGACCTGCTGGCCGGCCTCTTCATCCTGGCCCGCCTCGCCTATACCGGAGCCTATGCCGCCGACCGGCCGAGCCTGCGCTCGAACATCTGGTCGCTCGGCTTCCTCTGCGTGCTCGGCCTGTTCGCGATCGCCGCTATTGGCGGCCCGGCGGCAGCGCCGGCGGGATGATCTTCATCTCCGGCAGCGGCAGCGGCGAGGCGTCCGGCACGTTCTCGTCGACCTCCTGCTGCGCCGCGGCGGCGGCCGGCGAGGTGTCGGTGCAGCTGACCACCCAGATGTCGTAAACCGGGTGGTCGAGCGCCGAGACGCCGGGCGAGGAGGCGAACATCCAGCCGCTGAACACCGTCGCCGCCGGCTTGCTCGGCGGGGTGTCGGTGATCTCGAGGAACGCCGCGCTCTCCGGCGGTTCCTCGGGCGGCGCCTTCCGGCAGGCGCGGACGGTGATGCCGAGCGTGCCGAACTGCACCGTCTCGCCGACCTTGGCCTCGAGCGGCTGGGTCCGCGCCGTGATCTTGTCGAGGCCGCGCAGCTCGGCGATCGGCTGGTCGATCGTGGCCGCGGCCCGCGCCGCGCCCGGAAGAGCCGCGACGACGAGCACCGCGAGCGCGGGAAGCACGAGAAGGCTGCGCATGGTCCGGATCAATTCCCCAACATGCTGCCGGGCTTGCCCTGCTGCGGCGCCTGCCCTTGGGCCGGCGCGCCGGCGGCCCCGCCCGCGCTGCCCCTGTCGCCGAGCTGGCCGATGCTGAAGATCACCTGGCCGAGCAGCTGCTCCAGGCTCGGATTCGACTGGGTGTATTCGATGGTGTCGCCATCCTTCAGCCAGCCGTTCGGGTCGTCCGGCCGGCCGCCGGGGCTGAGCGAGAGGCTGCGGCCGCCGAGCAGGCCGTCGCTGCTGATCGCCGCGGCGGTGTCCTGCGACAGCTTGACCGACGGGTCGATCGACAGCTGGACGTCCGCCAGATAGCTCTCGGGGTTCAGGGTCACGCTGGTGACAGTGCCGACCTTGACGCCGCCGATCCGCACATCGGTGCCGGCGTTGACGCCGTCGGCCTGGTTGAACTGGGCCTTGAGCGTATAGCCCGAGGTCGAGCTGAGATTGGCGCTGGTATAGGCGAATCCCAGGAAGACCAGGGCGACGGCCAGCACGACCGCACCCATGACCGTCTCGATGACGTTCCTGTGCATCGCTATTCCCTCAAGCCGGCCGGATCACGCCGGCGTCCAGGGCTCGTAGTCGCCGGTCGCCTTGGCGCGGTGGCTGCCGCGCAGCGGATGGCCGGGCGGCAGATAGGCGTGGCCGGTGCCGGTCGGGTTGGCCTCGGGCGGCTGCTGCCAGGGGCGGCGGAACGGGCTTGTGTCGCCCGGCGGCTCCTTGAAGGTGTGGTGCAGCCAGCCGTGCCATTCCGGCGGCACGCGCGTCGCCTCGGACTTGCCGCCGTCGAACACCACCCAGCGCTTCTCGCGGCCACCCGGGGCGACCTTGCTGCTGCGATAGTAGCGGTTGCCGAGCGCGTCCTTGCCGACCAGCTGGCCACGCCGCCAGGTGACGAAACGGAGATAGGTGCGGAGCCCGAATTCGGTCAGATCGAAAGCCATGGAATCCCAAGGACATGCCGAGTGACGGCCCCCGGCCGCCGAACGGCGCGGACTATGGCATCGCCGGCCGCGTCCGTCCAGTGCGCGCGCCGCCGCGCCCCTGGGCATTTTCAAGGCAGACGGGCGGGACCGGGCGAAGCGGTGGCGGAGGCCGCCGCCCGCCTGCCGTCCGTTGCCGCCAGCCCGATCCCCGCCGTGACCGCGGCCAGGCCCGCCAGCAGCGGCAGGCCGAGCGGCTCGTCGAGCGCCAGCGTGCCGAACAACGCCGCCACCACCGGGTTGACGGCGACCGAGATCGCCACCCGGGTCGGTGTGGTGCGGCCGAGGGCGAAGGCCCAGAGGAAGAAGGTGACGGCGCCGCCGACCACGCCGAGATAGGCCACGACGGCCCAGCCCGCCGGATCCAGGGCCGGCAGCGCCGCCGGCCGGGTCGACAGCGCCAGCACCGCCAGGCCGCAGCTGCCCGCGGCCATGCCGAGCGCGCTGAAGGACAGGGCGGAGGACCGCCGGACGAAGGGCCGCGACCAGACATTGTAGAGCGCGGCGCACCCCGTGGCCCCGACCATCAGCAGGTCGCCCAGCCAGACCCTTGGCGGCGCCTCGGCCAGGCCAGCGCCGAGCGCCAGCGCCACCCCCGCCATCGCCAGCAGCACGCCGGCCGCCTTGCGCGGGGTCAGCCGCTCCACCCCCAGCGCCGCGCCGAGGGCCAGGGTCAGCAGCGGCTGGGTCGACAGGGCCAGCGCCCCGCGCGCCGCGGTGGTGTGGGCCAGCGCGGCGTTGAACAGGAACGGAAAGGCGGCGAAGAACAGCAGGCCGAGCAGCGCCACCGCCGGCAGGTCGCGCCGCGGCGGCCAGGGCGAGCGCAGCACCAGCACCACCGGCAGCAGCAGGATGCAGCCGATGCCGAAGCGGTACACGCCCAGCGTCGCCGGGTCCAGGGCGCCCATCAGATAGCGCGTCGCCACCACCGAGATGCCGCCGAGCGTGCTCGACGCCAGCGCCGCCGCCACACCGAGTCCTTCGCGCGCCATTCGCCGCCCTCCTTTGCTCCGTGGGCGCAGGATAGGAAGGGCGGTCTACTTCACGGAAACGCATAACCATGATCTTCTGAATCACGAATCATGATGGAGCGGCGGATGCTCGACCCGGACCTGCTGCGCGCCTTCGTCGCCGTCGCCGACCACGGCTCCTTCACCCGCGGCGCCGCGGCGCTGAACCGGACCCAGTCGGCGGTCAGCATGCAGATCCAGCGGCTGGAGGGCGCGATCGGCGCCGCGGTGCTGGACCGCAGCCGCCGCGGCCTGCGCCTGACCCCGGCCGGGGAGGTGCTGCTGGGCTATGCCCGCCGCATCCTGTCGGTCTCGGCCGAGGCGATGGGCCGGCTGCGCGACCTGCAGGTCGAGGGCACGGTGCGGCTCGGCGTCATGGAGGATTACGGCACCCGGCTGGTCCCGCCGCTCCTGGCCGGCTTCGCCGCCGCCCATCCGCGCATCCAGATCGAGATGGTGACCGGACTGACGACGCCGATGCTGCCGCGGCTGGGCGAACGCTTCGACCTGGTGCTGGCGATGCATGCGGCGGGCGACGGCGGCGGCACCTTCCTGCGGCGCGAAAAGGCGGTGTGGGCTGCCGGCCGGGACGTGGCCGCCCCCGGACTGGTCGGCCAGCGCGCGCCCCTGCCACTCGCCCTCTATCCGCAGGGCTGCCTGTTCCGGGCCTGGGCGATGGCGTCGCTCGACGCCGCCGGCCGGCCCTGGCGCCTGGCCTTCGTCAGCCACAGCCTGGCGGCGGTGACCGCGATCGCCGCCCAGGGCCTCGCCGTCACCGTGGTCAAGGCCGGGCTGCTGCCGCCGGAGCTGCGCCCGTTGGGCGAGCGCGACGCCCTGCCGCCGCTGCCCATGGCCGATATCCGCCTTCACCGCGCCCCCGGCCTGCCGCCCGCCGGCGAGCTTCTGGCCCGCCATCTGGCAGATGGCTTGGCCCTGCTGGATCGCGCGATCAGCGTGTGATGGTAATCACACTTATCATAACCTTTCGCCCATCCCCGAAGCAGCGTCCGCCCAATCGGGTTGCACTGCAGCGAGGCGTCTTATGGCGGAATTGCGGCGAATCCGGCCCATCAAGGCGGAAGCTGGGCAGAGACGGCGCCTAAATGTCAGGCAATGCAGGCGATGCATTGCTGCGGTGCGAGAAGCAGGGGTGGATGCATGGCTAAGGTAAGCGCATATATCGGCTCGTGCAAAGCAACGCACACCGCGCCGCGAACCTCTCGCTGGACGCGGCACGTGAAGAAGGAAATGCTGAAGTGAACCTGATCAACAAGCTTGTCGCCGCCTGGGACCGTCGTCGCGCCTATGCTGCCCTGATGCAGCTCGATGACCGCCTGCTGGCCGATATCGGCATGAACCGCGGCACCATCATGGAGCGCCTGGCGCGCGCCACCCGCGACACCCGCGTCGCCCCGGCCAATGTCGCCGTGCTGCGCCCGGCCGTGGCCGCTGCCGCGAACGAAGATTCGGTCATCCGTCGCGCCGCGTGATCGGCACGACCGGAGGCACCCGGTCCGCTTCCTCCCCCGGAGCCGGGTCGCGAAAACCCCGCCGAGCGTAAGCCGGCGGGGTTTTCTCTTGCCTGCGCTCCGGACTTAACGGCCGTTCCGCCCCTCCGTGCCGAAATCGGAGAGGGACGTCGATCTCGGCCGCACCAAGGCAGGCACCTTCCTCGGCGGATGCGGCACCTCGGCGCCCGGCTTCTCCGCGTCGAATGCCTGCCGCGACCGCTCGATCGCCGCGTTGTGCTCGGTCGCCCAGGCGAACAGGGCCTTGAGCGGCTCGATCAGGGTCCGGCCGCGGTCGGTCAGCGCGTAGTCCACCCGCGGCGGGATCGTCGGGAACACGGTGCGGGTCACCAGCCCGTCCCGTTCCAGCCCCCGCAGGGTCAGCGTCAGCATACGCTGCGAGATGCCGCCGATGGTCCGGCGCAGCTCGTTGAAGCGCATCGGCCCGTCCGACAGCAGGGCGACCACCATCACCGTCCATTTGTCGCCGACCCGGGCCAGCACGTCGCTGACCGCCCGGCACTGGTCGTGCCCGTCACGCACATCGCTGTTGCTCGGTTCCAAAAATGTGCCTCCTTGCGCGGTCCTCGGGCGGTCATCAATTTAGCCCCAGTCACTAAATGTGACTACCCCGAGGTCCGATCAACCCCGGGGCTTCCCATCGGCCGGCCGGCCCATCCCCCTGCCCTCGACCATGAGGACCCGTTCCCGATGAGCCGAATCCTGTTCGTCACCTCCAGCCCGCGCGGCGCCGCCTCGCTGTCGACCAAGGTCGCCACTGCCCTGGTCGACCGGCTGCAGGCGCAGTCCGCGGGCGTCGTCGTCCGCCGCGACCTGGCCGCGCAGCCGCTGCCCCATATCGGCGAGGATTTCGTGGCCGCCCAGGCGCTGCCGGCCGAAGCCCGCAGCCCGGCGCAGCAGGCGGCGCTGGCCCTGGCCGACGCGCTGGCACAGGAGCTGTTCGCCGCCGACACCATCGTCATCGCCTCGGCGATGATCAATTTCGGCCTCGCCTCGACGCTGAAGAGCTGGTTCGACCATCTGATGCGCGCCGGCGTCACCTTCCGCTACGACGAGACCGGCGCACACGGGCTGGTCACCGGCAAGAAGGCCTATCTGGTCGTGGCCCGCGGCGCCGTCTATTCCGACGGCCCCTACAAGCCCATGGACTTCCAGGAGCCGTATCTGCGTGCGCTGCTCGGCTTCATCGGCCTGACCGATATCGAGGCGATCGCGGTCGAGGGCGTCAACTATGGCCCGGACGTGGCCGGGAAGGCCGTGGCTGGCGCCCTGGACAAGGTCTCGACGATCACGGCCCGGGCGGCCTGATCCCGGTTTCGGGGCCGGCCGGGCGCGGCCGGTCCCGGACCGCCTTCTGCCGCCCCACCCGCGGCGGCGGGGCCGCGCCGGCCAAGCGCCACACCAGGGCGCTGACGCCGCGCTTCTCCACCCAGAGGCCTGGCCCCGGCCGCGGCGCCTGCTCGGTTCGCACCACCTCCAGCTCGAAGGCAGCCGGGCCGGGCATGCCGAGCGCCGTCCAGCGCCGATAGGCGGCGTCGAGCCGCCGCGGCGCCTCGGGCGAGCCATATCCGAGCAGCATCCCGGGCCGGCAGATCGCGACGGATCGCGCCGCCGTGTCGACCAGGCCGAAGGGCGAGGCCGACAACTCCTCGCCTTCCCCATCGTCGAAGACGGCGAAGCCGGGTTCGGTCTGGCCGAGGAACAGGCGGAAGGCATAGGCCGCGGCGCCGAAGCGGGCCGGATCCCGGGCGCCGAGCGACAGGGTGCGATACAAGGCCGGTGTCGCGCCGATCCCGGGCCAGAACGGCAGCTCGCCGAGCCGCCGGCGTTCCGCCCCCCGCTCCTGCCCGGGACCGACGAAGCGGACGACGGCGCCGGGGACCGCTTCAAGCGCCCGAAACCGGCCGTCCTCCCGGCGCAGCACCGCCACGTGGCAGTCGCGGCCGCCGCCGCCCGCCAGCGCGATCGGCAGCAGGAGACGGCCGCCCTCGGCGACCTGATCGAACAACGCCGTCGGCAGGTCCCAGACCGCGGCCATGATCACGGCGCGGTCATAGGGCGCCCCAGCGTCGTTGCCGACGGCACCGTCGCCTTCGACGATCGCCACATTGGCGATGCCGAGCGCCGCGAGGTCGGCCTGGCTGCGCCGGGCGAGATCGCCCAGGATCTCCACCCCGACCACGCTGCCGTCGCCGACCAGCCGGCCCATCACCGCGGCGAGCCAGCCCGAGCCGGAGCCGATCTCGATCACCCTGTGCCCCGCCTCCAGCCCCAGCCGGTGCAGCAGCCACAGCACGTAGCTGGGCTGCGAGTTGGTCGATTCGAGCGCAGCATCGTCGGCCCCGACATGAATCTGAACGCGATCGCTGTAGACGGCGGCGAGATGGCGCTGCGGCTCGGCGTCGAAATCCCCGACTGGGCCGTCCCGATCCGCCCGGAAGCGATGCACGAAGCGATGCCGCGGCGTCCCCCGCACCGCTTCGCGGAATCGCTCCGGCAGACCCTCGGCTTCGCCGCGGCGGCGAAACGCCGTGTCGAGCATGCCGAGAAAGCGGGTGATGTGCTCTTCGATCTCCGGCTCCATGATCCCTCCGTCGGACAGCCTGCCGGGGAATGCGCAGCAACCGTCCTGCCGCGGACCGGCAAAATTTTTCGCGGCCCCTGTCCGCGCCCGGCCCTGCCACGCGCATAGTGGCCGGATGCAGGACACCTCGCCCCTCAAGCCGTGGATCGCGCTCCAGGCCGTCGGCCGGACCGAGCAGGACCTCCGGCGCGCGCTCGCGGCGCTGTCCGAGCCGGATCTGCTGCGGCTGCAGGCGATCGCGCGGCTGCGCTGCCGCGGCCTGCCGGGGCTGGACTGGCAGGAGCTGCTGCACGAGGCCGTCCTGCGCGCCCTCGACGGGTCCCGCCCCTGGCCGCGCGACGTGCCGCTGATCGCCTTCCTGGCCGGCATCATGCGCAGCCTGCGCAGCGATCATTGGCGCCGCCAGCGGGTTGCGGCGGCGGCACTGTCGGCACAGGCGACGGAGGTTGCCGACCAGGTACCGGATCCGGAGCGCATCGCCGCCGCCAGCCAGGCCCTGGCGGCGATCGACCGGCTGTTCGCCGACGATCCGGCGGCGCTGGCCGTCGTCCTGGGCCTGAGCCAGGGCCTGTCGGCCGGGGAGATCCGGCGGCGCACGGGCCTGTCCGAGACCGACTACGATTCCACGCGCAAGAGGATGAGGCGGGCGCTGCTGCGCCACGGCCTCAAAGGCTCGCCATGACGCACCGACCCGACCGCGCGCTCGAACGCCTGCTGGACGCGCTGGAGGCCGAGCTCGCCGCCGCTCCGGAGGACGAGGTCCGGCAGGCCGCCGCCGAGGCCCGGAGCAAGGTCTCCTCCACCGCCTGGGACGTCCGCCGCGTGATCCGGCGCGCCGAGGCGACCGCGTCCCCGGCCGCCCCCGCCGCCCCTGTTCCGCGGCCCTGCCTGCCACCGCCGCGCTGGCACTGACCGGCCGCGTTCAAGCGTCCGCCGGTTGCGAAGTTCACAGGCCTGACCCGCGACCGAAGGCGGTCTGGCCGACGGGGGCCAAGCTGCTAGCCTGGGGTCGCACACCACGAAACCGTCACCAACGGAGAGACCGCATGGAATACCGTCAGCTCGGCGGATCCGGCCTCAAGGTTCCCGTGCTCAGCTTCGGCACCGCCACCTTCGGCGGCAGCAACGAGTTCTTCCAGCGCTGGGGCAGCACCGACGTCGCCCAGGCCTCGCGGCTGGTCGATCTGTGCCTGGAGGCCGGGGTCAATTTCTTCGACACCGCCGACGTCTACAGCCAGGGCGCGTCGGAGGAGATCCTGGGCCAGGCCCTGAAGGGCCGGCGCGACCAGGTGCTGATCTCGACCAAGGCCACGTTCGGCATGGGGCCGGGCCCGAACGACAAGGGCTCGTCGCGCTACCACCTGATCCGCGCCTGCGAGGCCAGCCTGAAGCGGCTGGGCACCGACCATATCGACCTCTACTTCATGCACGGCTTCGACGCGCTGGCGCCGGTCGACGAGACGCTGCGCGCGCTCGACGACCTGACCCGCAGCGGCAAGATCGGCTATATCGGCGCCTCCAACTTCTCCGGCTGGCACCTGATGAAGGCGCTGGCGACGTCCGAGAGATACGGCCTCGCCCGCTACGCCGCCTATCAGGGCTACTACTCGCTGGTCGGCCGCGACTACGAGTGGGAGCTGATGCCGCTCGGCCTCGACCAGAAGGTCGGGCTGATGGTGTGGAGCCCGCTGGGCTGGGGCCGCCTGACCGGCAAGATCCGGCGCGGCCAGCCGGCCGGGGCGGGCCGCATCGCCTCCGGCGGCAGCGCGGGGGGGCCGGTGGTCGACGACGAATACCTGTACGACGTGGTCGACGCGCTCGACCGGGTGGCGCAGGAGACCGGCAAGACCATCCCGCAGGTGGCGCTGAACTGGCTGCTGCAGCGGCCGACCGTCGCCAACATCGTGGTCGGCGCCCGCAACGAGGAGCAGCTGAAGCAGAATCTCGGCGCCGTCGGCTGGAACCTGACGCCGGAGCAGGTGGCGCTGCTGGACGACGCCAGCCACCGCACCCCGGCCTATCCCTACTGGCACCAGACCGGCTTCGACGAGCGCAACCCGAAGCCGACCCCCTGGGTGAAGCGGGAGGGGTAGAGCCTCACGTCGTAGGTTGGGTTCGCCCCGGCGAACCCAACACCGGCTCGATCGTCACGATGTTGGGTTCGCGTGCCGCGAACCCAACCTACGGCCGGCCGAGCCTCACGACACCGCGGTCAGCTTCGGCCTGCCGGCGCCGGTGCCGAACTCGCCGGGATGCAGCTCGTGCGCCCCAGCCTTCTCGACGCCGATGCCGAGCGCCGGGAACAGCAGCTCGGCGACGTTGTAGGCCTCTTCGAGATGCGGGTAGCCGGAGGCGATGATCGTCTCGATGCCCAGCGCCTGATACTCGCGCAGCCGCGCCGCCACGGTCTCCGGGTCGCCGACCAGAGCCGTGCCGGCGCCGCGGCGGACCAGGCCGATGCCGGCCCAGAGGTTGGGGCCGACCAGCAGCTTGTCCCGCCTCCCGCCATGCAGCGCCGTCATCCGCTGCTGCCCGACCGAATCCGAACCCTCGGCCAGCTTCTTCTGGGCCTCGGCGATGGCGTCGTCGGAGACGTCGCGGATCAGCCGCTCCGCCACCCGCCACGCCTCCTCCTCCGTCTCGCGCACGATCAGGTGGATGCGCAGGCCGAAGCGCAGGGTGCGGCCGCGGGCCGCCGCGCGCGCCCTCGCCGCTTCGATCTTCTGCGCCACCTGTTCCAGCGGCTCGCCCCAGGTCAGGTAGGTCTCGACCTGGTCGGCGGCGAGGTCGAGCGCCGCATCGGAGGAGCCACCGAACCACAGCGGCGGATGCGGCCGCTGCACCGGCGGGAAGGACAGCTTGCCGCCCTTCACCTTCAGGAAGTCGCCGTCGAAATCCACCGTCTCGCCGGCCAGCAGGCGGCGCCAGATGGTCAGGAACTCCGCCGCCTGGGCGTAGCGGGTGTCGTGGTCGAGAAAGACGCCGTCGCCGGCCAGCTCGGCGGGGTCGCCGCCGACCACGACGTTGAGCAGCAGCCGGCCATTGCTGATCCGGTCCAAGGCCGCAGCCTGGCGGGCGAAGAAGGCGGGCGTCGCCACGCCGGGGCGCAGCGCCACCAGGAAGCGCAGCCGCTCGGTCGCCGTCGCCAGCGCCGTCGCGGTGATCCACGCGTCCTCGCAGCCGCGGCCGGTGGGCAGCAGCACGCCGGTGTATCCGAGCCGGTCGACCGCGGTGGCGATCTCGCGCAGATAGCGGAACTCGGCCGGGCGGTGCCGGTCCTGGGTGCCGAGATAGGGGCCGTCGCCGCTGGTCGGGATGAACCAGAACAGGTCGAGCGGCTTGCGGGTGTCGGACATGGGGGAATCCCTGCTAGGTGCCGGTCCAGACGATGTCGCGGATCGCGATCGGCGCCGGGATCAGCCCGAGCGCGGCGAAGCGGTCGGCGATGGTCTGCTGCTGGGCCGCGATCTCCTCGGTCAGCGGGCCGATCCGGAAGGTGGCGCGGTCGACCGCGCGCTGCTCCGCCGCCAGGCTGATGCCGGTCTCGTCGGCGAACAGCTGCGCCACCTCGGCGTGGTGGGAATCGGCCCAGGCGCCGACCTCGGCCAGCGCCGCGACCAGGCTGCGCAGCGCGGCGGGATGAGCGGTGGCGAAGGCCCTGGAGGCGAGGAAGAAGGAGTTCTGCGGCTCGACATCGGCCGAGGTCGCCAGCACCCGTGCCCCCTCCTCCAGCTCGGCGATCGCGTAATAGGGATCCCAGATCGACCAGGCGTCCAGGCTGCCGCCGGCGAAGGCGGCGCGGGCGTCGGCCGGGGCCAGGTAGACGGGGGTGATGTCCTGCCAGCCGAGCCCCGCCTTCTGCAGCGCCCCGACCAGGAAGTTGTGGGCGCTGGAGCCCTTGCCGACGCCGACGCGTAGCCCCTTCACATCGGCGACGGACTTCGCCGCAGATCCCTTCGGCACCACCAGGGCCACGCCCTTCCCCTCGGTCGGCTGGGCCGCGGCATAGACCAGCTCGGCCTGCGCCGCCTGGGCGAAGATCGGCGGCGTGTCGCCGGTGGCGCCGAAATCGATGCTGCCGGCGTTCAGCGCCTCCAGCAGTGGCGGGCCGAAGGCGAACTCGACCCATTCGACCGCGATGCCCTGTGGCGCGAAATGCTGCTCCAGCGACTTGCGGGTCTTGGCCACCAGCAGGATGCCGTTCTTCTGGTAGCCGATGCGGATGGCCTTCGGCGCCTCCTCCGCCCTGGCCGGGCGCCCGGCCAGCGGCGCGGCCGCCGCGAGGGCAAGGGTGGTCGACAGCAGGGTACGGCGGGAGAGCATGTCCGATCCTCCGGGATGGGGCGGACAATCTCTCAGTCGATTATGGAGTAGGTCAATACGATTCTCGCATTTCTCTGTATTTTACGAATTAAATAACCAATTTCAAAAGTATTATCCGTAGGTTGGGTTCGCGATAGCGAACCCAACACCGTGCAGCCCGAACCAGCGTTGGGGTGGGCGTGTCGCACCCCCGGGGAGTAAAAAAAAAAACCAACCCACCA
>NZ_JBHYMS010000044.1:29406-66869 GCF_042743185.1 Inquilinus sp. NPDC058860
TTCGTCTGTTTTTTTTTTTTATATTCTACTTTCTTTTTTTTTAACTAATAAAAAAACAAATTAAAAATTTTTTACCGTTTGGTGGGTTGCCCTACCCCCACCCCAACACCGTGCAGCCCGAACCAGCGTTGGGTTCGCATTCGCGAACCCAACCTACGCGGACGGGTCACGCCGCCTCGGGCCGGGCCTCGGCGCAGCTTTCGGCCAGCTGTTCCGCCACCAGCCGGACGGCCGGGGACGCGCCGGGCTGCAGCATGACGGCGAGCTCGCTGGGCGGGACCGGCGGGAAACCCTCCTCCGGCCGCAGGATGCGGAGGTCGTCGCGCACCGAGCGCGCGACCAGGATGCCGATGCCGAAGCCGCAGGCGATCGCGGCCTGCACCGCCGGCAGGTTCGAGCCGGTGAAGGCGATGCGCCAGCGCCGCCCGGCGCTTTCCAGCGCGTGGATCGCCCGCGCCCGGTAGATGCAGCCCTGGCCATAGGCGACCAGCGGCACCGGGTCGCCCTCCGGCACGCCGTGGCGGCGGCTGGCGACCCAGACCAGCCGCTCGGGCCAGGCGGCGACGGCGGTGCCGATGCCGGAATCGCGCTTGATCACGGCGATGTCCAGCTCGCCCTGGCCGAAGGCGCGGCGCAGCTCCGACCCCGCGTCGCAGCGGACGTCGAGCCGGAGCGCCGGGCGCAGCCGGGCCAGGCCGGACAGCGCCTCGGTCAGCCGCTCGGCAGCGAAATCCTCGCCCAGCCCGACCCGCACCACCGCCATCCCGTCCGGCCGGCGCAGCGCGTCCTCCGCCTCGTCGCTCAGCGCCAGCAGGCGGCGGGCATAGCCCAGCAGCCGCTCCCCCTCCTCGGTCGGCGCCAAGGCGCGGCCCTGGCGGTCGAGGAGCGGGCAGCCGACCGCCTGCTCCAGCTTGCGGATCTGCTGGCTGACGGTCGATTGGGTGCGGTGCACCCGCTCGCCGGCGCGGGTGAAGCCGCCGGCATCGACCACGGAGACGAAGCTGCGCAGCAGGTCGAGGTCGAGCATGGATCACCCATCGACTTTTCCACTGCACGCCATTTAATCATTGAATTTCCAAATAGTCACGCCGGGACCTATGGTGCAGCCGATCCGAAGGAGATCGATCATGCACGCCGTCTCGGTCCCGGCCCCCGGCCGCAGCGTCCTGGTGCGCTGGGGCTTTCCCGCCCTGTTCGTGGTGCTGTGGGCCTCGGCCTTCACCGCCGCCAAGGTGGCGGTGACCTATGCCCCGCCCTTCCTGCTGCTGTCGACGCGCTTCCTGCTGGCCGGGCTGGTGCTGGCCGGCCTCGCCCGGCTGTCGGGCCGGCGCTGGGGCCTCGGCCCCGGCGCGGTGGCGCGCTTCGCCCTGCTCGGCATCGTCACCATGGCGGTCTATCTGACCCTGTCCTATTTCGGGATGCAGACCGTCACCTCCGGCTTCGCGGCGCTGATCATCAGCATGAACCCGGTGCTGACCGCGGTGCTGGCGGCGCCGCTGCTGGGCGAGCGGCTGACCCGGACGAAGCTGGCCGGCCTCGCGCTCGGCGTCCTCGGCGTCGGCATGGTGCTGCAGAGCCGCCTCGGCGGCGGCATCGAGGGCCCGGTCGGCATCGCCTTCACCTTCGGCGCGCTGGTCGCCCTGTCCGCCGGCACCATCCTGTACAAGCGGATCGCGCCGCCATCGAGCGGACCGGCCGGCGACCTCTGGTACGGCACCGCGGTGCAGACGCTCGCAGCCGGCATCGTGCTGCTGCCGCTGGGCCTGGCGCTGGAGCCGGTCTCGGCGATCCGCTGGACGCCGGAGCTGCTGGCCGGCTTCCTCTGGCTCGCCCTCGCCGTGTCGCTGTGCAGCTATCTTCTGTGGTTCGACATGCTGGACCGGCTCGGCGCCTCGACCGCCAGCGCGCTGCACTTCCTGGTGCCGCCGATCGGCCTGCTGCTCGGCTGGGCGGTGCTGGGCGAGCATGTGCCGCCGCTCGACCTGCTCGGCGTCGTGCCGATCGCGCTCGGCATCCGCCTCGTCACCCGCGCCGCCCCGGCCGCTACAGCGCGAAATCGCCGAGCTGCAGATTGATCGCCCCCGACAGCGTGATCCGGAGATCCGCTGCGCCGTCGCCGTCGACATCCCCCAGGACGGTGGTCGCTCCGTCGCCGATCTCGTAGCGCAGCTCGCCGGCCTGGTGGCTGAACGGGGCGTTCCAGATGAAGCCGAAGCCCTGGTGGCCCGCCACGGTGGCGTCGGCATCCATCACCACGAGATCGATGACATCGCCTTCGGCCTGGTGGAAATCGACGATCCAGTCCGCGCCCGTCCCGGCCTGGCTGTCGGAGACCGACCAGAACTCGAAGACATCGGCACCGGCACCGCCGCTCAGGGTATCGGCCCCGCCATCGCCGATCAGCCGGTCGCTGCCGTCGTTCCCGTACAGCAGGTCGCCGGCGGGCCCGCCGGCGAGGAAGTCGTCGCCGCTCCAGCCGCGCAGATCGCTGCCCGAAATGGTGCCGACCAGCACGTCGCCATAGGCCGTGCCCCAGACATTCTCAACGCCGGTGACGGCATCCCCTGCGGCCTCGCCGAACTCGGCGATGCCGCGCCCGAGATCGACATGCACGCCCTCGAGACCGTTGTAGTCGACGGTGTCGACACCGTCGCCGCCGTCGATCCGGTCCGCCCCGGCCCCGCCCTGGAGGAAGTCGTCGGCGGTGCCGCCCATCAGCAGGTCGTCGCCGTCGCGGCCATAGAGCGTGTCGTTGCCGCCGAAGCCGCGCAGCTCGTTGACAGCGTCCGATCCGGCCAGGACATCGCCATAGCCGCCGGTGCCCCAGACATTCTCGATGTCGAACAGCCGGTCGCCCTCGGCCTCCCCGCCCCAGCCCTGGCCGGCGGCGAGGTCGACCGAAACGCCGGCATTGCCGTTGTAGTCGGCGGTGTCGATGCCCGCGCCGCCGAACAGCGCGTCGGCACCGGCGCCGCCCTGAAGGAAATCATTGCCGTCGAAGCCGAAGAGAATGTCGTCCCACGCACCGCCGACAAGAAGATTGTCGGCGGCATCGCCGTAGATCGTCGTCATGGATCGCTCCCGAGATGCGGAAGGCTGCTGCCGTCGCTACAGCACGAAGTCCGAGGCCTGCAGGCCGATCGAACCGGTCAGGCGGATCTGGAAGTCGGAGGTGCCGTCGCCATTGACGTCGCCGCCGATGGTGGTGACGCCGTCGACGGTGACGAAGCGCAGCTCTCCGGCGTGGTGGGTGTAGGCCCCGGTGCCGATGAAGCGGAACGCCTGGTTGCCGGCGGCCGCGGCGTTGGCGTCGATCGCCGATAGGTCGATGCGGTCGCCCTGGGCGTGGCTGAAATCGGTGATCCGGTCGGCCCCCACCCCGGTCGGGCTCTGCGCCGCGCTGCTGTAGACGAAGCGGTCGGCGCCGGCGCCGCCGGTGAGCGTGTCCCTGCCGCCGGCGCCGGTGAGCACGTCGTTGCCGTTCCAGCCTTGCAGCACATTGGCGCCGGTGTTGCCGACCAGGCTGTCATGGCCCTGGCTGCCGGAGAGGTTCTCGATGCCGCTCAGCCTGTCGCCCTGGGCGTCGCCGCCCGTCCCGGTGCCGGAGACCAGGCTGACCGCGACCCCGACCCTGCCGGTGTACCAGCTGGCGGTGTCGCTGCCGTTGCCGCCGTCGAGCGTGTCGGCCCCCGCCCCGCCGCGGAGCAGGTCGTTGCCGTCGTAGCCGCGCAGGACGTTGGCGCCGGCATGGCCCGACAGCGTGTCGCCGCCCTGGCTGCCGTTGACGTTCTCGATCCCCACCAGGACATCGCCCTCGGCGTTGCCGCTGCGGCCGGTCCCGGCGGCGAGGTCGACCACCACGCCGACCGCGCCATCGGTGTAGCTGACGGAATCGATGCCGGCGCCGCCGTCGAGCCGGTCGGCCCCGCCGCCCCCGCGCAGGACGTCGTTGCCGTCGCCACCCAGCAGCACGTCGTCGCCGTCCAGGCCGCCGAGCGTGTCGTCGCCGCCCCAGCCCTGCATCTGGTTGGCGTAGGAGGAGCCGGTGATCGTGTCATAGGCGCTGCCGCCGGAGACGTTCTCGACATCGGTGCCAATCACGTCGCCCTCGGCATCGCCGCCATGGCCGCCGCCACCAATGGTGACGGTCAGGGCGGTGTCGCCCCGGTATATGACGGCATCGACGCCGTTCCCGCCGTTGATCCGGTCGCCGTCGCCGTCACCGTAGAGCACATCGTTGCCGTCGCCGCCGTCCAGCACATCGGCGCCGCCATATCCTTCCAGCGTATCGTCCCCGCCCAGCCCATACAGCACGTCGTCGCCGGAATTGCCGCGCAGGATGTTGTCGATGTGGTTCCCGGTCAGGACATCGTTGTAGCCCGTGCCGACGAGGCCCCTGAAGGCACCGATCAGCACGTCGCCTTCGGCATCGCCGCCATAACCCCTGCCGGTCGTCAGGTTCACATCGATCCCGGCGCCGATCTGGGGATAGGTGTAGTCGAGCCAGTCGAGGCCGCCGCCGGCCTCCAGCTGGTCCCGCCCCGCGCCACCGATCAGGGTATCGTCGCCGCTGCCCCCGATCAGGACGTCGTCGCCATACCGGCCTTCGAGGACGTCGTTGCCCGCGTCGCCCATGAGCCGGTTGTTGCCCCAATCCCCCATCAGCCGGTCGTTGTAGCCGCTGCCGCCGATGCTCTCGACGCCTTGGATGGTGTCGCCTTCGGCATGGCCGCCGCGGGCATACTGGTATTCCAGGTTGACGTCGACCGCGGCGTCGCTGGCGTAGTACTCCACGGTATCGATGCCGTCGCCGCCAAGCAGGACATCCGCCCCGGCCCAGCCACGCAGGAAGTCGTCGCCGTAGCTGCCTTCGAGTCGATCGTTGCCGTTGCCGCCGGTGAGATAGTCGTTGCCGATCATACCCCAGAGCGTGTCGTCGCCGTCTCCGCCCCAGAGCCCGTCATTGCCGTCATAGCCGCTGAGGACGTTGTTCGCCGCCGAGCCGCCGATGAAGTCGTCGACGTTGGTGCCCCAGACGTTCTCGATGTCGGCGCCGACCACGTCGCCGTCGGCCTCGCCGCCCCAGGAGGTGCCGCCGATGTTGACGTTGACCCCGACGGCGCCGCGGTAGTCGACTGTGTCGATGCCGGCATCACCTTGCAGCCAATCCCCGCCGGCGCCGCCCTGGAGCAGGTCGTCGCCGTCGGCGCCGTAGAGCCAGTCATTGCCGTCGCCGCCATAGAGCGTGTCGTTGCCGGCCCGTCCGGCCAGGCTGTCATTGCCGCCACGGCCATCCAGGAAATCGTCCCCGGCGTCGCCGGCATTGAGCTCATTGGCATCGGTACCGGTCCACTGGACCATGGAATTCTCCTGACAAAGGACGGGCATGTCGGCCGTGAGCCGCCCGGTCTGTGATGAGGAGAACCAGCCCTGTTCGGTCCGGTCGCGGCCCCGCCCCTCCGCAAGGGTGCGGCCGACGGCGGGTCGGGCCGCCGATCCGGTCGAATGGGCGCCAAGATGTCGGGAATCGGGAGCGCCCTCAATCCCCGAGGATTAGGGGTACAGTCCTCGGGGCGAGGGATATATGGACGCTCAGGCGCCGGCCAGGACCTGCGTGATCGCCGCGTCCAGCAGCTCGACGCCCAGGTCGATCTCGGCGTCCGTGGCGGTCAGCGGCGGGGCGATACGCATGGTGCCGCCGGAGAAGCCGGCGCGGACGATGTTGGCGGACAGGCCCAGTTCCAGCGCCGTGTCGGTCACCGCATCGGAGATCCAGGCCGCGTCGCGGCCGCCGGCGTCGGCAAATTCCAGCCCCAGCAGCAGGCCGCGGCCGCGGACGTCGCCGATGCAGGGATGGCGCCGCTGCAGCCCGCGCAGCCCTTCCGTCAGCCGTGCCCCGGCCGCGGCGGCCCTCGCCGCCAGCCCGTCGCGGACCACGATCTCCAGCACCTTCAGCCCGACCGCGGCGGGCAGCGGGTCGTTGACATGGGTGGTGTAGAACAGGAAGTCGCGCGCCTCGGCCTCGGCGGCGATCGCCTCCGTGGTCATCACCGCGGCCAGCGGCAGCCCGGCGCCCAGCGTCTTCGACAGCGTCAGGATATCGGGCTCCACGCCGTCGCGCTCGAACGCGAACATCAGCCCGGTGCGGCCGATGCCGGTCTGCGCCTCGTCCAGGATCAGCAGCATGCCGCGGGCCCGGCAATGCGCCTGCAGCGCCGCCAGGTAGCCGGGCGGCAGGTCGAGCACGCCGCCGCTGCTCAGGATCGGCTCGGCGATGAAGGCGGCCAGGTTGCCGGTGCTCTGCCGGTCCAGTAGATCGAAGGAATCGTCCAGCTCCTGCCGCCAGTCGATGCCGGGGAAACGCGGACGGTACGCGTTCGGCGCCGGGATGCCGAACTGGCCGGGCATCAGCGGGCCGGTGCCGCGCCGCCCGGCCTTGTAGGTGGCGGCCGCGGCGGCGCCGGTCATGCCGTGCCAGGACTGGGTGAAGCCGACGATCTCCCATTTGCCGGTGACCAGCTTGGCCAGCCGGATCGCCGCCTCGTTCGACTCGCCGCCGGTCGACAGCAGCATCACCTTCGGCAGGCCCGGCACCAGCCCGGCCAGGGCCTCGGCCAGGTCGACCACCGGCGCCGACAGCATCGAGGAGAACAGGTGGTCGAGCCGCCCGACCGCGTCGCGCACCGTGGCCACGATCTCGGGGTGGGAATGGCCGAGGATGGCGCTCATCTGGCCGGAGGTGAAGTCCAGCACCCGGCGGCCGGCGGCGTCGGTCAGGAACGCGCCCTCGGCCCGCACGGGGACAAAGGGCACGAAATCACCGCCATAGCGCAGCAGATGGCGGCGGGCACGGGTCCAGAACGTGGCGTCGAGATCGGTCGCGATCGTGTCCATGGCAGGCTCCGGGGCCGGAAGATACCGCCATCCTCCACCCTGCCCCGTCCCCCCGCAAACGCGGAGAATTCGCTGGACTCGTGAGGACAATTCATCATTCATCGAGCGATGAAGCGGACTCTGCCGCTGCGCGCGCTCGCAGCCTTCGAGGCCGCCGCCCGCCTGGAGAGCTTCCGGGCGGCGGCGGAGGAGCTGGCGCTGACCCCGTCGGCGGTGAGCCACCAGGTGCGGATCCTGGAGGCGCGGCTGGGCCTGCGCCTGTTCGACCGGGTTGGCCGGGGCGTGGTGCTGTCGCCCGAGGGATCCGAGCTGTTCGGCCGGATCGGCGGCAGCTTCGACGCGCTGGCCGAGGCGGTCGAAGCGGCCGCACGGCGCGGCAGGCGCGCCCGCCGGTCCGAGGTGGTGCTGCTGCGCACCCCGCCGTCCCTGGCCGGATGCTGGGTGCTGCCGCGCCTGTCCGCCTTCCTGGCCGCGCATCCGGAGATCGACCTGCGCGTCCATGCCGATCTGCGGCTTTCCACCGACAGCGGCACCCGTTTCGAGGCCGACGGTGTGGATCTGGCGATCTGGTACGCCGACCACGCGCCCGCCGCGGCGGCGCCGCTGCTGACCGAGACGGTGCAGCCGCTCTGCGCCCCGGCCCTGGCAGTCCGCGCCGACCTGCGCGCGCCGCGCGACCTGCCGCCGCTGCCGCTGATCGTCACCCGCGACAACCGCCTGTCCTGGGAAGCCTGGTTTCGGCGCCAGGGCGTGGCGCTGGACGACGGCTTCGCCGGCACCATCCAGCTCGACCCGTCGCATGTCGCGATCGAGGCGGCGGTGAAGGGCCTCGGCGTGGTGTTGGAGAGCGACGTGCTGGCCGAGGACGCGCTGCGCGACGGCCGGCTGGTCGCGCCGTTTCCAGGGCTGGGCGTGACCTGGCCCGCCTACTGGTTGGGCACCGCCCGCAATGCGGCCGGAAAGGAGGGGGTGGAGATCGTGCGCGCGTGGTTGATGGAGAGCGCGGTGCGTCCGGCCCCCGCTGGAGAATAGCTCGAGCCCGTTCCATCCTTGTCCCCCCTCCCCTTGCGGGAGGGGGATAGGGGGAGGGGTCTGCGCGCGAATGCGCAAAGAACAGGCTTCGCTATCGGAGCCGGCTCACCAGCGTCCAGGCTCGCCCTGGCGGCGAAAACCCCCTCCCCCTACCCCCCTCCCGCAAGGGGAGGGGGGACTCATTTTGCCTTCGTCGATAACACTACAAAGAGGCAACGCGTTGGATCTACGCCACCCGCAGCAGCGGCTGCGCCTTGGCCGGCGGGCGCAGCGCTTCGGGGATCCACTCGCCATGCGCCGCCAGCAGGTCGTCGACCAGTTTCCAGATCTGGTCGAGGTCCAGCTCCGCCGCCGTGTGCGGGTCCAGCATGGCGGCGTGGTAGATGTGGTCGCGGTTGCCGGTCAGGAGCGCCTCGACCGTCAGCGACTGGACGTTGATGTTGGTCTGCATCAGCGCCGCCAGATGCGGCGGCAGCCGGCCGATGCCGATCGGCTGCACGCCGTTGCGGTCGACCAGGCAGGGCACCTCGACCGTGCAGTCGGCCGGCAGGTTGTCGATCAGCCCGCGATTCTGAACGTTGCCGTAGATCACCGCCGGCTGGCCCGTCTCCCTGGCGCGGATGATGGTCGAGCCGTATTCGACGCTGCGCTTGATCTCCAGCGGCACGGTCGGGTCCTGCAACTGGGCCCGCAGCGCCCCCCATTTGTCGATCTGCCGCTCGCAGCGGGTGATGTACTCGTCGAGCGGGATGTTGAAGCGGTCGACGATCTCCTCGCGCCCGCGCTTGATGTACCAGGGCACGTATTCGCTGAAATGCTCGCTGGATTCGGTGACGAAGTAGCCGAGCCGCAGGAACATGTCGTAGCGGACGCGGTTCCACTCCGGCACCCGGCCCTCCTCCACCACCTTGCGGATCAAGGGCGTCAGGTCCTGCCCGTCGCGCTCGAACTTCAGGTAGAAGGCCATGTGGTTGATGCCGCCGCAGAGATAGCTGATCTCCTCGACCGGCACGCCGATGTCCTCGGCGATCTCCGCCGCGGTGCCCTGCACGCTGTGGCACAAGCCGACGGTTTTGATCTTCGTCGCCCGGTTCAGCGCCCAGCAGTTCATCGCCATCGGGTTGGCGTATTGCAGATGGGTCACGTCCGGGCACAGCCGCTCCATGTCCCGGGCGTGCTCCAGCAGGACCGGCACGGTGCGCAGGGCCCGCATGATGCCACCGATGCCGAGCGTGTCAGCGATGGTCTGGCGCAGCCCGTAGGTCTTCGGCACCTCGAAATCGGTCACCGTGCACGGCTTGTAGCCGCCGACCTGGATCATGGTGATGGCGTAGTCGGCACCGTCCAGCGCCCGGGCGCGGTCGGTCGTCGCCTCGATCGTCGCCGGCGCCTTCAGCGCCTCGGCGATGCGCCGGGCCACGGTCTCGGAGGTGGCCAGCCGCTCCGGGTCGATGTCGTAGAGGGTGATGCGCGCATCCGCCAGCTCCGGATAGGACAGGATGTCGCCGATCAGGTTCTTGGCGAAGACCGTGCTGCCGGCGCCGATGAAGGTGATCTTGGGAGAGGTCATGCGGAGGGTCCCGGTTGGCGGATGGATTGAGAAAACGCTACTCGAACAGAGCGTTGACCTGGTCGTTCGCTTCCTTCAGCAGCGGCGCGACCGGCACGTCCTCGAGGAAGATCCGGTCGAAGGCCACGTTCATGGTCGACAGGATCTGCGGCGAGTAGTCGGTGATCGGGTACAGGAAAGTCTGGTCCGGCGTCGCCTGGCTGGTGAAGGCGGTGACGTCCTGGCCGCGCTCGGCGAAGGCGTCCTGCGCGATCTTGGCGGCCGCCGGGATCGCCGGGAACACCACGCCGGCCTTGCCGATGATGCTCTGGCACTCGGCGGAGCCGAGGAACTTGACCCATTCCCAGGCCTCGTCCGGATGCTTGGTGCCGGTCCAGATCGAATCGCCGAGGCCGTTGAACATGCTCTTGCGGCCTTGCGGCCCCTGCGGCAGCGGCACGAAGCCGTAGGCGAAGGACACGTTCTTGGCGTACCAGGTCGAGTTCCAGGAGCCGTCGGCGACGATCGCCCCCTTGCGGGCGCCGAGCAGCGCGGTGCCGCCAAGCGCGCCGACATCCTTCTGCGGCAGGCCGTAGCCCTTCTTCAGCGACAGGTCGCGCAGCCAGGTCAGGGTCTCGGCCAGGATCGGGTCGTCGTAGTGGTACTTGGTGCCCCAGGGCTCGTCGATGAACTTGAAGCCGGCGGAGACGGCCAGCCAGCTCCACTGGGTCTGGCCGTAGCCGTCGATCTTCGGGGTGATCAGCCCGTACTGGACGACGTTCTTGGGGTCGAAGCCGGCCTCGTCGCCCCGCTTGCCGCTGGCGTCGAGCGACAGCTTGGCCAGGATCTTCTCGAAGCTGCCGCCGTCCTTCGGGTTCCAGGTGGCGGCGCGCAGCTCGTCGACCGTGACCCCGGCCTTGTCCAGCATCTCCTTGTTGTAGACCAGCGCCACCGTGTCCCAGTCCTTCGGCATGCCGTACAGCTTGCCGTCGCGGCTCCACAGCTGGACCAGGCCGGGGCTGAAGATGCCGGTGTCGACCTTGTCGCGCTCGACCAGCGGCGTCAGGTCCATGATCTGCTCGTTGGCGACGAATTCGGGGTAGGAGCGCAGATGGTCGGCGAAGACGTCCGGCGCCTCGCCCGAGACGAAGCCGGTCGATAGCGTGGTCCAGTAGTCGAGCCAGCCATACTGCGTCACCTTGACGGTGATGTCGGGGTGCTTGGCGTGGAAGGCGTCGCCGCAGGCCTGGTAATGCGGCGCCTGCAGCGCATCCCACAGCCAGTAGTTCAGCTGGGTCTCGGCCCGGGCGGCGCCGGCCAGCGACATCGCCGCCGCCGATAGAAGCAGGGTCCTCGACAGGCTCACACGCATCTCAGGCCTCCTCCGATGTTTGTTGATGCCGCGGGGTCATTTCAGCCCGCTGAACTGCAGGGATTCGACGACGCGCCGGCCGAACAGCACGAGCAGCACGATCACCGGCACGATCGACAGCACGGTGCCGGCCATCAGCCCGGTCCAGTCCGGATTGCCGTTCTGCTGCTGGGTCTTGAAGGCGGCCAGCGCCACCGACATGACCCGGACGTCGGCGTCGCGCCCGACCAGGAACGGCCAGAAGAAGTCGTTCCAGGCGTTGATCGACAAGAGGATCGCCAGCGTGGCGATGGCGCTCTTGTGCACCGGCAGCACCACCGACCAGAAGGTGCGGAACGGCGTGGCGCCGTCGATCCGCGCCGCCTCCTCCAATTCGCGCGGCGTCGACAGGAAGAACTGGCGCAGGAAGAACACGGCGAAGGGCGACATCAGGATGGTCGGCGCCACCATGCCCTGGAAGGTGTTCAGCCAGCCCAGCTCCTTGATCAGCACGAAGTTCGGGATGAACAGCACGATCGCCGGGATCATGGTGGCGGCGATGAACAGGTAGAAGATCACCGTCGACCCGACGAAGCGGATCCGGGCAAAGGCATAGGCGGCCAGGGCCGAGAAGAACACCTGCCCGCCCACCGTCAGCAGCGTGAAGATCAGGCTGTTGCGCAGCGCCAGGGCGAAGTTGATCGGCGTCGACGGGGTGGCGGGGTTGACCGGCGCCAAGCCCAGGACACGACGGAAGTTGTCGAGGGTCACCTCGACCGGCACCAGCAAGGTCGCCTGGTCGAACAGGGTCGAGGTCGGCACCAGCGCCGTCTTCAGCGTGATCCACAGCGGGAACAGCGAGCAGACGATGAAGCCGGCCAGCATCGCCCAGGCCAGGATGCGGCCGGGGGACAGGCGAAGGGGGAAGGCGTTCGGCAGGACGGCGGTCGCGGTCATGGCGCGGCCCTCACTCGAGATCCGAGCTGCCGGCGCGCAGCGCCCGCATCTGCAGGATGGTGATCAGGATCAGCACCGCGAACAGCACCACCGACATCGCCGAGGCGTAGCCCATCTTCGAGAAGCGGAAGGCGCTTTCGTAGACGTACCAGATGATCGCGCTGGTCGAATTCGCCGGCCCGCCCTGGGTGGTGACGGCGATGGTGTCGAAGATCTGGAACGACCCGATCACGCTGGTCACCAGCACGAACACCAGGACCGGGCGCAGCAGCGGCAGGGTGATGCGGCGGAACACCGCCCACTCCCCCGCCCCTTCCAGCCGCGCGGCCTCGTACAGCGACCGCGGGATCGCCTGCAGCCCGGCATAGAACAGGAGGGCGGTGAGGCCGACATGGCGCCAGATGTTGATGCCGGCGACCGACATGATGGCAAGGTCCGGCGCCGCCAGGAAGGACTGCCGCGGCACGCCGACCAGCCCGAGGAAGACGTTGGTCATGCCCAGCAGCGGATCCAGCAGCCACAGCCAGATCAGCGCGGCGATGACGTTGGACAGGAGATAGGGCGCGATCACAACCGCCCGCAGCGCCACCGACTTGCTGAGCCGGTCCATCAGCACCGCCAGGACCAGGCCGAGCACGGTCTGCAGCGGGATGTTGTAGAGCACATAGGCGATGGTGATGCGGGCCGACTGCCAGAAGCGCGGGTCGTCGATGAGCTTCAGATAGTTGTCGAAGCCGATGAATTTCGGCGCCCGCATCAGGTTCCAGTCGGTCAGGCTGATCTCGACCGCGCAGCGTCGGGTAAAGATAGAAGACCGCGAAGCCGATCAGCGCCGGCAGGATGAACAGCCAGCCGGTCACGTTGCGCTGCAGCGCCGCCCGCAGCTTCGGGCGGGACCGCAGCCACCCGGCGGCCGCTGCCGGCCTGCTCCAATCCGCTGCCACCATCCTCGACCATCCTCCCCGGATCGGGCCCCGGCTCGGAAGCGGGGCTTCTGTCTGCGGATGACACGTGTCAGTATCGTTACTAACACGTGTTAGCTATAGTCAAACGAGATCCGGTTGGCTTGTCAAGCGCCGACCGGCATGGCACAGGGATCAGGCATGGCCGGTTGGCCGGGCGCCCCATGAAGCGGATGGACATGGAACGACGCAGGGTCACCAGCCACGATGTCGCCCGCCGGGCCGGGGTATCGCGCGCCACCGTATCGATGGTGCTGAACCGGTCGGACGCGGTGGTGATCAGCGCCGAGACCCGGCAGCGCGTGCTGGAGGCCGCGGCGGCGCTGGGCTATCGGCCGAATTCGGCGGCGCGGATGCTGGTGCGCGGCGACACCGAGACCATCGGCCTGGTGGTCACCGACCCGCAGGTGCTGGCGGTCGACGGCTTCGTGCCGCAGCTGCTGTACGGCATCAGCCAGGCGACGAGCGAGAGCGGCTACCGCATCCTGCTCGAAGGGGTCGAGCCCGGCGCCGGCCCGCATGCCTATGCCGAGCTGGTGGAGGGCCGGCGAATCGACGGGCTGATCGTGCTGAACCCGCCGACCGACGCGCCGCAGATCCATGCGCTGATCGACCAGGGCTTCCCGCTGGTGCTGCTGGGCTCGGTCCGCCACCCGCGCGAGCACGCCTGCAACTTCTCCACCCGCCGCGCCATCCGCCGCTCGATGGACCATCTGGTCGGGCTGGGGCATCGGGCGATCGCCCATATCGGCTTCTCGCCGCCCGGCTTCGTCGCCACCGATGCGCGGCTGAACTCCTACCGCGAATCGCTGCGCGCCCACGGCATCGAGCCGGACGACCGGCTGGTGGCCTATGGCGCCTTCAGTGCCGAGAGCGGCCACCGGGCGATGCGCGAGCTGCTGGAGCGTGGCGGCGAGAGACCCACGGCGGTGCTGGCCGGCAACGACACCATCGCGCTCGGCGCCCTGGCGGCGCTGACCGATGCCGGGCTGTCGGTGCCGGATGACATCGCCGTGGTCGGCTTCGACGACCTGCCCTTCGCCGCCCTGTTGCGCCCCGCCCTGACCACGGTGCGCAACCCCGGTGTCGAGCAGGGCCGCCAGGCGGCACAGCTGCTGATCCGCCTGTTGAAGGGCGAGACGGTCGAGCAGCGCCGCGTCGCCCTGCCGACCGAGCTGGTGATCCGCGATTCCTGCGGCGCCCGGCGGCGGGAAATCAGAGGATGAAGTCGGACTCGGTCAGATCCGCCGGCTCCCTGATCCTGAAGGCGAAGTCGGCCGCACCGTCGCCGTCGGCATCCGCCGAGACCAGGCGGCCATACCCGTTCCCGAACGCCCAGCGCAGTTCGCCGGCCGTGCCGCTGAAGGCAGCGGTGCCGATGAAGGCGAAGGCCTGGTTGCCCGCCGTCGTCAGATCCGCGTCGATGCGCGAGAGATCGATCGTGTCGCGGAAGGTGAAATCGAGGATGGTGTCCTCCTGGCCCGGCAGGCTCTCCACCAGCCGGTCGATCCGGATGATGTCGGCGCCCTCATTGCTTTCGAGGCCGTCGGCACCGCGCCCGCCGACCAGGACGTCGTCGCCGAGGCCCCCTTCCAGGCGATCCGTGCCGCCGCGCCCGGAGAGAAGATCGTCGCCAGCCCAGCCTTGAAGGAGATTTCCCTCATCCGTTCCGACAAATATGTCGTGGCCGGAGCTTCCGCCGATGTCTTCAAAATTGAGAACAGATGCCTCGTAAAACACGCCCGGCTCGCCCTCCGGTCCGAAAAGTGCGGTTCCGTTCTCCAGGTGTACGAAAGCACCCCGGCCGTTGACCTGAAGCCCATCCTTTCCGTCACCGCCGTCTAGAAAATTATTCGCACCCAGCCCGGGGCTGCTGGGGCTGAAGTAAACCGCGTCATCCCCTGCCCCTCCGCGGAACTCGACGTTTTCGATCCTGCCTTCCCGATCCAGGAAAAGCGCTTCCTCGGCACCGGGCCCGCCATGGATCGTGTCTCCTCCGTCCTCGAGGAAGATCCGGACGTATCCCGTATTCGCTCCGTCCACCTCGACCAGATCCGACCCGCTATAAGCCTCGACGGTAACCCAGTCGTAGTCGGCCGGTACGGCGATATGATCATCACCGGCAGTGCCGTAGATCTCCAGATAATCCGAGTCATTGCCGACGGCTTCGTGGATCTCGGGCATCGCATTTCCTCCGTGAATGGGGTCTTCGCAAACGACGACGGTCAGAGGATGAAATCGTCGCCCGCCAATTCCGTCAGGCCCAGGACCTCGACCGCGAGGTCGGCGGCGCGGTCACCGTCGGCATCCGCCGAGACCAGGAGATCATCCCCGCGGACCTCGGCGCGCAGCTCGCCGGCCGCGCCGGTGAAGGCAGCGGTGCCAATGAAGGTGAAGGCCTGATTGCCCGCCGTCGTCAGATCCGCGTCGATGCGTGAGAGATCGATCCTGTCCCGGAAGGTGAAGTCGAGGATGGTGTCTTCCTGGCCCGGCAGGCTCTCCGCCAATCGGTCGATCCGGATGATGTCGGCACCCGCGCCGCTTTCAAGGCCGTCGGCACCGCGGCCGCCGACGAGAACGTCGTCGCCGGCCCCCCCTTCCAGACGATCCGTCCCGCCGCGGCCGGAGAGAAGATCGTCGCCTCTCCAGCCGTCGAGGAAATTTCCTCCATCCGTTCCGACAAATATGTCGTGCCCAGCAGTGCCGGAAATATCTTCAAAGTTGAGGACAGGCGTCTCGTAGAATACGCCCGGCTCGTCGTCAGGCCCGAGAAGCGCGGTTCCATTCTCCAGATGCACGAAAGCGCCTCGGCCGTCGGCGTAGAATCTATCCTTGCCTTCGCCGCCGTCCAGAAAATTGCCCTCTCCCAAGCCAGGCCCCGGCCCCAGGAAGAAAGCGACATCATCCCCAGCACCGCCATGAAACTCGACATTTTCGATCTTGGCGTCGCCGTTCACGAACATATCTTCCGAACCCGGGCCGCCGTAGATCGTATCGCCGTCATCGTCGAGCCAGAGGGTGTTGTTCCCCGTATTCCCACCATCCACTTGGATCACATCCGATCCAGTATAAGCATAGATATAGTTATATTCGTCGTTAGCCGGCACGAGAATATGATCGTCGCCATCCGTTCCGTGGATCTCAGCCATTTCATGCCTCCGCGAGCGAGAACTCTACCGCAGAGAGTTACATTCAGTGGCCGAGTAGTAAATATTTTTACCTTAATGCATATATTGAACAATATTTGCCAATCAAGATAATATGACTGAATCGATCACGGCGAAGTGCAGCCCGGCCGGTCGAACAGCGCAGCCAGGCCGCAGGCCGAGGTCAGCATGCGGTCGCCGTCATGGCCGACACCCGGCACCAGCAGCAGGCGCTGCCGGAACCCGTCCGGATGGCGGCCGCGCAGATACTGGACATAGGCCTCGCCGCGGGCGAGGCGATAGGGACCCTGCGCCTCCGCCATGCAGCTCTTGTCCAGCGCCGGGTGGTTCGGGTCGGTGTCGGCGGTGCCGAGCAGATAGGTGACGTCGCGGCCGAGATAGGCCTGCTCCAGCGCTGCCGGCGTCGCCATCCCGGCATAGCCGGGCAGATCGGCCATGCCGTATTTCCAGCGATCGAACTTCGGGCAGGATGCGGCGCCGGCGAAGGGGGCGAAGCCGCCCTCCCCGTCCGGCCGGTCGGGGCTGAAATAGGCGTAGGAGGACGGGTTGGCGACGACGTAGCGCACGGCGATGCCGGCCGCGACCGGCGCAGCCTCGCCGCGGCCGAGGATGGCGTAGCGCTGCACCACCTGGCCGCCGCCGGAATGGCCGGCCACCACGATCGTCGTCAGATCCGGAAACAGCGCCCGGTCGGCCAGCCGGGCCAGGATTGCGTCGAGCGCGGCGAAGGCGCTGACCGGCGCCGGGCCCCTGGCATCGCCGCCGCCTTCCCAGCCGGTGGTGCCCCAGCGCAGCGTCGCGGCCGGCAGGCGATGGGCCTGCGCATCGATCTCGGAGAGGAATTGCGGCACGACCAGGACCGCGGCCTTGCCCGCCTCCCCCGCTGCCGCGAGCGCCTTCTCGGCCGAGGCGCGGTAGACGTCGGCATTGCGCAGCCGGCCATGGATGACGATCACCGCCCGGGTGACACCCGGAAGCGGCCGCGACCAGTCGCGCGAGACATAGAGCGCCAGCTCGCCGCTGCCGGCCGGTGTCGTTACCGGCAGACGCCGGTCGGCGACTTCCTTGACCGGCTTCCCGGGCGGGCTCTCGTCGGCCGCCAGCAACGGCAGCGCCGACAGGGTGACCAGGGCCGCTGTCGCGGCGAGGACACCGAGGACGTATCGCAGGACCATGCCGCGCCTCCCTATGATCCCGGCCCCCTGCACGTGGAAAGGGCGGCGAACCGTCGCCCGCCGCCCCCGATATCACTCCGCCGGGGCGGGGGCCACGCCCTCGTCCGGCGCCGGCAGCGGCTCGCCGGCCAAGGCGGCCCGCAGCCGGTTCTCGTCGAGCGCGCCCTCCCAGCGCGCGACCACGACGGCGGCGACGGCGTTGCCGACGATGTTGGTCAGGGCCCGGCACTCCGACATGAAGCGGTCGACGCCCAGGATCAGCGCCATGCCCGCGACCGGCACGGTCGGCACCACCGACAGCGTCGCCGCCAGGGTGATGAAGCCCGAGCCGGTGACGCCGGCGGCACCCTTGGAGCTGAGCATCGCCACCAGCAGCAGCAGGATCTCGTCGCCATAGGACAGGTGCGTGTTCGTCGCCTGGGCGATGAACAGCGCCGCCATGGTCATGTAGATGTTGGTGCCGTCGAGGTTGAAGGAATAGCCGGTCGGGATCACCAGGCCGACCACCGGCTTGGCGCAGCCCGCGCGCTCCATCTTCTCCATCAGCGACGGCAGCGCCGCCTCGGACGAGCTGGTGCCCAGCACCAGCAGCAGCTCGGCCTTGATGTAGCGGACCAGCGCCAGCACCGAGAAGCCGTTGTAGCGGGCGACGGCGCCGAGCACGACCACCACGAAGATGATCGCGGTGACATAGAAGGTGCCGACCAGGAAGGCCAGGTTGACGACCGATCCGATGCCGAACTTGCCGATGGTGAAGGCCATGGCGCCGAAGGCGCCGATCGGCGCCGCCTTCATCAGGATCGCGACGACCTTGAACACCGCGCCCGACACCGCCTTCAGGAAGTTCAGGACGGGCGCGCCCTTCTCGCCGGTCATGGCGAGGCCGATGCCGAACAGCACCGAGACGAACAGCACCTGCAGGATGTCGCCGCCGACGAAGGCGCTGACCATCGTCGTCGGGATGACGTTCAGCAGGAAGCCGACGATCGACTGGTCATGCGCCTGGGTGGTGTATTTCTCCACCGCCTTGGGGTCGAGCGTCGCCGGGTCGATGTTCAGGCCCGCCCCCGGCTGGACCAGGTTGGCGATCACCAGGCCGACGACCAGCGCCAGGGTCGAGAACACCAGGAAGTAGATCATCGCCTTGGCGCCGACCCGGCCGACCTTCTCCAGGTCGTGCATGCTGGCGATGCCGGTGACGACGGTCAGGAAGATGACCGGCGCGATGATCATCTTGACGAGCTTGATGAAGCCGTCACCGAGCGGCTGCAGCGCCGCCCCGGTCTCGGGCCAGAAATGGCCGAGCAGGACGCCGATCACGACCGCGATCAGCACCTGGACATAGAGATGGCGGTAGAAGGGGATGGGACGCGGGGCGGCGTCGGCGGTGGCCATGGCACACACTCCTCGGGGCGCACGGGCCGCGATGACCGCGACGCCGGCATGGGGTTTCCTGCCGCCCCGGGGATGCCCCTTCTTGCGGACGGCCCCCGCAAGGGTGCAATCGCCGTGCCAGCCGAGGGGCATTGACGAAATTTCCGTCAACCCTTTGATCAAAAGGGACTATTCTCTGCCGTTATCGCTCACCGACGGCTTATCTGTGCGAAATCCCGCACACACTTGGCTTGGGCCTGGCGGAGATCCGCACACATGCGACCGAGCAGAGGCGTTGCCTCTGCCGCAAGCGAGACTTGTTCAGAATTCCCCAACACCATCATTGCTGCGAGGAATGGACGTTCCTCAAGCGGGGGAGGCAACGTCAAGAGCGCGGTGCTAGACTTTCCAGCATGACCGCCGTCGACCGTACTCTCGCCGCCGCAGCCCCGGCCCGGCTCGCCGTGGCGGCCGCGCCGCACCGGTGGCGCAGCTGGGCGGTGTTCGCCGCGATCGGCGCCGTCCTGTTCGCCGCCGTGGTCTGGCTGGCCGGACCGGTCGGGCGCGACCGGGCGCTGGACGAGATCGCGCGTTCGGCCGAGGCGGCGCTCGGGCTGCACGTCGCCATGCTGCGTAGCGAGTTGGAGAAGCAGCGCTCCCTGCCCTTCGTCCTGGCGCAGGACCCGGATGTCCGCGCCGCGCTGACCGCCGCCAACGACCGCCAGCGGCTGGACGGGATCAATGCCAAGTTCGAGGCGCTGAGCCGGGGCACGCGGGCGGCGGTGATCTATCTGCTGGACCGCGGCGGCACCGCGATCGCCGCCAGCAACTGGCGCGAGCCGATCAGCTTCGTCGGCCAGCACTACGCCTTCCGCGCCTATTACCAGCACGCGGTCGAGACCGGCGAGGCCGAGTTCTTCGCCATGGGCACGATGAGCCGCAAGCCGGGCTCCTACCTGTCGCGCCGGATCGACGGGCCGAACGGGCTGCTCGGCGTGATCGTGGTCAAGGTCGAGTTCGACGAGATGGAGGAGGCCTGGGGCCGCTTCGCCGAGACCGCCTTCGTCACCGACGAGCGCAATGTGGTGCTGCTGACCGACGTGCCGGAGTGGCGCTTCCGCAGCTTCGGCCCGCTGCCGGAGGCGGAGCGCGCCGCGGTGCGCGAGAGCCTGCAATACGGCGGCGCGCCGCTCGACTCGCTGCCGATCGCGCCGGACGCCGCCTCGCCCCGGCCCGAGGCGGTGACCGCGACCTTGCCGGGCGCGCGGATGCCCGGCCGCTTCCTGGCCCTCTCGGCGCCGGTGCCGACCACCGGCTGGACCCTGCACCTGCTGGCGCCGACTTCCCCGGCCGTCGGCCGCGCCATGATGGACACGCGGCTGATCGCCGGGCTGGTGACGCTGCTGGCCTTGGCCGCCGCGGCCGCCCTGCTGTACCGCCGCAACCGCGCCCTCACCAACATGGCGAGGCAGGCGGCGATGCGGGCGGAGCTGGAACGTCGCGTCGCCGAGCGCACCCGGGCGCTCAACGACGCCAATCGGCGCCTGACCGAGGAGATCGAGGAGCGGCGCCGGGCCGAGCAGCGCCGGCAGCAGCTGCAGGAGGAGCTGACCCAGGCCAACCGCCTGGCCATCCTGGGCCAGGTCGCGGCCAGCGTGGCGCATGAGATCAACCAGCCGGTGGCAGCGATCCGCGCTTATGCCGACAACGCCTCGGTGTTCCTGGAACGGGAAAAGCCGGCGGCGGTGCGCGAGAACCTGTCGACCATCGCCGGGCTGACCGACCGGGTCGGCACCATCACCCAGCACCTCCGCGCGTTCTCGCGCAAGGCGACCGGCCGGATCGAGGCGACCTCCTGCGCCGATGCGGTCGAGGGCGCGCTGATCCTGACCCGGCCGCGCATCCGCCGCCAGTCGGTGCGGCTGGTGCAGGACCTGCCGCCGGGCGATGTCCGGGTGGTGGCGGAGCGGGTGCGGCTGGAGCAGATCCTGGTCAACCTGCTGCAGAACGCGCTCGACGCCGTGGCCGGCCTGCCCGACCCGGAGATCCGCATCGTGGTGGACGCCACCGTGGACGTGGGGGGGGCGGAGGAGGTTAGGATCGCCGTCTTCGACACCGGCAAGGGCCTCGACCCCGACACGATGAAGGCGCTGTTCATCCCCTTCGCCACCTCCAAGCCGGCCGGGCTGGGTCTCGGCCTGGTGATCTGCCAGGACATCGCGCGGGACTTCGGCGGCAGCATCGCCGCCGGCAACCGTGATGGCGGCGGGGCGGTTTTCACCGTCAGCCTGAAGCGGGCCCGATGAGCGCGGGGCAAGTGGTCTTCGTCGACGACGAGGCCGAGATCCGGCACGCCAATGTGCAGAGCCTGGAGCTGGCCGGCTTCGAGGTCACGGCGCTGGACTCCGCCCGCGCCGCGCTGGCGGCGGTCGACCGCGACTTCCCCGGCGCCGTGGTCACCGACATCCGCATGCCCGAGACCGACGGCCTGTCGCTGTTCGGCCAACTCCGCGAACGCGACCCCGATCTGCCGGTGATCCTGATCACCGGCCACGGCGACATCGCCATGGCGGTCGGCGCCATGCGGGACGGCGCCTACGACTTCCTGGCCAAGCCCTACCCGGCCGAGCGGCTGGTCGACAGCGTCCGCCGGGCGGTGGAGAAACGGCGCCTGGTGATCGAGAACCGCGGCCTGCGCGCTGCGCTGGAAGCGGCCGACGACCTCGCCTTCCTGGGCGACACGCCGGAGATGGAGCGGCTGCGCGATGCCGTGCGCAACGTCGCCGACGCCGATGTCGACGTGCTGGTGCTGGGCGAGACCGGATCGGGCAAGGAGGTGGTGGCCGAGGCGCTGCACCGCTGGAGCAGCCGCCGGTCGAAGCCGCTGGTGGCGCTGAACTGCGGCGCGCTGCCGGAGAGCGTGATCGAGAGCGAGCTGTTCGGCCACGAGGCCGGCGCCTTCACCGGGGCGCAGAAGCGCCGCATCGGCCGGATCGAGCATGCCGATGGCGGCACCCTGTTCCTGGACGAGGTCGAGAGCATGCCGGCGGCGCTGCAGGTGAAGCTGCTGCGGGTGCTGGAGGAGCGGGCGGTGGAGCCGCTGGGCACCAATGAGCGCCGGCCGCTCGACCTGCGCGTCGTCGCCGCCACCAAGACCGACCTCGCCGCGGCGTCGCAGGAGGGCCGCTTCCGCGCCGACCTCTACTACCGGCTGAACGTGGTGACGCTGCGGATCCCGCCGTTGCGCGAGCGCCGGGCCGACATCCCGCTGCTGTTCACGCATTTCCTGGCCCGCGCCGCCGAGCGCTTCCGCCGCGACCCGCCGCCCCTCAGCGAGGCGGTGCGGCGGCACCTGCTGGACCATGACTGGCCGGGCAATGTGCGCGAGCTGGCGCATTTCGCCGACCGCGTCGCGCTCGGCCTCGGCGGAATCGACGCCCCGGCCCCGGCAGAGACGCCGGCCAGCCTGCCGGAGCGGGTCGAGCGCTACGAGGCCGCTTTGCTGCGCGAGGCGCTGGCGGCGCACAAGGGCGACGTGCGGGCCACCACCGAGGCTCTCGGCCTGCCGCGCAAAACCTTCTACGACAAGCTCACCCGCCACGGCATCGACCCGAACGATTACCGGGCGGAGCCGATCGGACGGCGGGCGGGATAAAAGCCGGGAGCTGGTGCGGGCCGATCCGAAAGGCGCCGTAGCCGGGAGCGACGCGACGACGGCGCCCGTCAGCCGCGCCGGCGCCGCTCAACTTCGGCGATGATCTGGTCGATCTCGGCCAGAACTGCTGATCCGGCTGCAACCGATTTTCCCTGACCAGAGGCATTGCACCCGACGCTCCCGCCATGCTCAGAATGCGGCATGCCTTCTCCGCTTCTCGTCACCTTCGCCGCCGGCCCGTCGGGCCCGTGGCAGATCGATCGGATCGATGCTGTGATCGGAGATCCCCTGCCCATGGCCGGCCGCCTGGCCGTGCTGGAGGGGCCGCAGCCACAAGCGGCCGCGGACGGCGCCTGGACGCTGCGCGGCACCACCAGCAACCAGCGCTATACGACCCGGCCCGAGGCCGACGCCCTGGCCGCCCGGCAGCAGGGACTGGGCCGGCCGGAGGCGACCCGGGCGGCGCTGATCCCGATCCGCAAGACCGAGGCCTGGTGGGCCCTGGCCCAGGACGAACGCCGCGCCGTGTTCGAGGAGCAGTCGCGCCACACCGCCATCGGCCTGGACTACCTGCCGGCCGTAGCCCGGCGCCTGCATCACGGCCGCGAGCTGGGCGAGCCCTTCGACTTCCTGACCTGGTTCGAATACGCGCCCGAGCACGCCGACGCCTTCGAGGCGCTGGTGCGCCGGCTGCGCGATACGACGGAGTGGCGCTACGTCGACCGCGAGATCGACATCCGTCTGAGCCGGGTGTGAAAAAGACCAACTGTAGGCTGGGTTCGCGACAGCGAACCCAACACCGAAAAGCCGAGCCGATCGGACGGCGGGCGGGCTAGAGGTCGTCCAGCAGCGCCGGCAGATCCCTGGCGCCATGCAGGATGCGAGCGATACGCGGCGGTCGGCGGGCTGCGTTGTAGACGAGGATATACGGAAATCCGCTCAAGACGAGGAAGCGGTACGGCGCTGCCGCCAGATGCGGACGCGGCACTCCGATATTGGTCTGGCGGCCGATACGAGCAGCGGCGTCGTCGACGGATTTCCGGAATGCCCGGGCAGCGCTCGGATTGTCTTGCGCAATCCACCGTGCGGCCTCGGTCAGATCGCGAAGGGCCTGTCGGGAGAGTGTGGCTTTCACCGTTCGGCTTCATCGATGATGCGATCGACCTCGGCCAAGGCATCCTCGATGGACACATCGCCCTCCCGATCGGTCTCCTCCTCCACCCGACGCAGCATCGCCGTGAAGGCCTGACGGCGCTCCTCGGCCTCCTGCAGCAGGCGAAGGCCGGACCGCACCACCTCGCTGACGTTGTTGTAGCGCCCCTCCTCCACGCATCTGCGGGCGAAGCGCTCCAACTCCGGCGTCAGATGGACATTCGTTGCCATGATCGAGCCTATGTCAAACCTTGACATAAGATGCGATCGAAACGGTTCTTGTGCAAGCGGCGCACGTCACGCGTCACGGCAGCTTGACGAAATCCGCGTCGATCGTGGTCTCGACCTTGCCGTTCACCGCACGGGTGTAGTGCAGCGACAGCTTGCCCGGCGCCGTCAGGGTGCGGCGATAGGTCTGCAGCTCGGTCTGGCCGCCCGACTTTGCCGTCAGCTCGGTGGTCAGCACCGATCCCTCCAGCCGCGCCTTGGCCTGGGCGCCGCTGTCCAGCTTGGCCGACCAGACATTCGGCGTCTTGCCGGGCGCGAACACCGCGGTGTTCTCACGCATCTTGAGCTGGTCGTCATCGGCCTCGCCGTCGCGCGGCCCCTCGGCGCTGCGCCAGCGCAGGAACAGCCCGCCATCGGCCGAGGCGTCGATCACCAGCGCCGCGGCGCGACGGGTGTCGCCCTCGCCCTGGCTGGCGCCGACCCAGGAGCCGCGGAACGCCTCGATCCCGGTCGCCGTCGCCGCCGGCACCGGAGCAGCCGCCACAGCCGCGGGCGGCTTGGTCTCCCCGGATGCCGGAACGCAGGCGCCCAGCGCCGTGATCGCAGCCACCCCCAGGATGGCGTGCCGCAGCCTCATCGTGTCCCCCTTCCCGTCCCCACAGGATCGATTCGACGGCCATCTTCGCCGATGCGCCGCATCCGCCGCACGGGAAATCGGCCCGCACAAAGCAAAACGGCCGCCCCGACAGATCGGGACGGCCGCTTGTTCGGAACCAGGGGGTCGGTCAGAGGCCTTTTGGAAATGCGCTGGCGTGAGTCGGCTGGCGGTGGTTTCGAGAACCGGAGCGCAGCGGACGTTTGGGTCCGTGAGCACCGGAAGCGCAGAAACCGCCGTCAGACGGCCGCGCCAGTAGCATTTCCGAAAGGCCTCAGGCCCGGATCACGCCCGTGGCCGGCGCATCGAGGCCCAGGGCCGCGGCGGCGGTGGCGACGATGTCCTGCGCCGACAGCGCCGCCTCGGAATATTGCAGCTCCGGCTTGTCGTGGTCCTGGAACCGGTCCGGCAGCGTCATCGGCCGCATCTTCAGCCCATGGTCCAGCAGGCCGGCTCGGGCCAGGTGATGCAGCACGATGCTGCCGAAACCGCCTTCGGCCCCCTCCTCCACCGTGATTAGCACGGCGTGGTGGCGGGCCAGTTGGCCGACCAGCTCGGTGTCGAGCGGCTTGGCGAAGCGGGCGTCGGCAACGGTGGTCGACAGGCCCATCCCGCCGAGCACGTCGGCCGCCGCCAGGCACTCCTGCAGCCGGGTGCCGTAGCTGAGCAGCGCGATGGTCGTGCCCTCGCGCAGCACGCGGCCGCGGCCCAGCGCCAGCGGCTGGCCGCGGGCCGGCAGCTCGACGCCGACGCCGTCGCCGCGCGGGTAGCGGAAGGCCGAGGGCCGGTCGTCCAGCGCGGCGGCGGTCGCCACCATGTGCACCAGCTCGGCTTCGTCGGCCGCGGCCATCAGCACCATGCCGGGCAGGCAGCCGAGATAGGGGATGTCGAAGGCCCCGGCATGGGTGGCGCCGTCGGCGCCGACCAGCCCGGCGCGGTCGATGGCGAAGCGCACCGGCAGGTGCTGGATCGCCACATCGTGCACCACCTGGTCGTAGGCGCGCTGCAGGAAGGTCGAGTAGATCGCGCAGAACGGCTTGAAACCTTCGGTCGCCATGCCCGCCGCGAAGGTCACCGCATGCTGCTCGGCGATGCCGACGTCGAAGGTGCGGTTCGGAAAGCGCTGGGCAAACTTGTCCAGGCCGGTGCCGGACGGCATGGCGGCGGTGACGGCGACGATGCGCTCGTCCGCCTCCGCCTCCTGGATCAGCGCCTGGGCGAAGACGCCGGTATAGCTCGGTGCGTTGCTCTTCGGCTTGGCCTGGGCGCCGGTGATGACGTCGAAGCGGCTGACGCCGTGATACTTGTCCGGCGCCGCCTCGGCCGGGCCGTAGCCCTTGCCCTTCTGGGTGACGACATGGACCAGCACCGGGCCGTCATCGGCGTCGCGGACATTCTCGAGCACCGGCAGCAGGTGATCGAGATTGTGCCCATCGATCGGGCCGACATAGTAGAAGCCCAGCTCCTCGAACATCGTGCCGCCGGTGACGAAGCCGCGGGCATATTCCTCGGCCCGCTTGGCGGCGCGCGCCACCGGCTTCGGGAACACCGCGGTGACGTCGCGCATCAGGTGGCGCAGCGAGCGGTAGGAGCGTGAGGAGATCAGCCGCGACAGATAGGCGCTCATGGCGCCGACCGGCGGCGCGATCGACATGTCGTTGTCGTTGAGGATGACGACCAGGCGGCTCTTCAGCGCGCCGGCGTTGTTCATCGCCTCATAGGCCATGCCGGCGCTCATCGCGCCATCGCCGATCACGGCGACGACTCGGAAGTCGTCGCCCTTCAGGTCGCGCGCGACGGCCATGCCGAGGCCGGCAGAGATCGAGGTCGAGCTGTGCGCCGCGCCGAACGGGTCGTACTCGCTCTCCGACCGCTTGGTGAAGCCGGACAGGCCGCCGCCCTGGCGCAGGGTGCGGATGCGGTCGCGCCGCCCGGTCAGGATCTTGTGCGGATAGGCCTGGTGGCCGACATCCCAGATCAGCTTGTCGCGGGGCGTGTCGAACACCCGGTGCAGGGCGACGGTCAACTCGACCACGCCGAGCCCGGCGCCGAGATGGCCGCCCGTGGTCGAGACCGCGTCTATGGTCTCGGCCCTGAGCTCGTCGGCGACCTGCTTCACGTCGGAAGCCGGCAGGAGTCGGAGGTCTGCGGGGGTGTGGATGGTGTCGAGCAGCGGCGTGACTGGCTTCATTCAGCTTCGCTTTCGGCAGGCTTGATCCAGCGGTTCGGGCGGCATCGGCGTCGGTCTCTCTTGCACCGTGACGGCAGACATTCGGCCGAAGCACCCAACAATTTTCCTGCCCGGTAGTCTTTCCAGCACTATAGGGGAGCGATGGCGCGATCAAGAAAATCCGGTGACAGGGCCGTGACCGGATGCCGATTTGCCACACCTTGAGGCGGTCGCGCCACGGCCCTGCCGGAGCCAGCCGGGACGGCTTGCGGGCCGTGTCCGCGGGCCGTGATTGACAAGGCCTCGAAGCCCCCTTAAGAACCCCGACCGAGCGGCACCGCCGCTGGACGGAGGGGTGGCCGAGCGGCTGAAGGCAGCGGTTTGCTAAACCGTCCACGGGGGAAACCCCGTGCCCGGGTTCGAATCCCGGTCCCTCCGCCATTTCTCCGAGATGGAATGCCGGCTATCGAGCCGGACGTGTCCGTCAGCTTGGCCTCGATCGGCCGCTCCGTTCCGCCACCTGCAGCAGGCCTTGCCGCCCGCCGCATTGCCGGCCCGGACGTCCTTTCCGCGCCGCGCCCGCTATAACCCCACAATCGGTTAGAAAGTCGGATTTGCCCCTCCATTCGGGGGGTGACGCCCCTCGGCCCCAATGATCGTATGGCGGCCCACCGCAGCGGTTGCTGCGGCACGGGCCGCGCCCACTCCCGGATGCGCGCGCATCGATCCCGCTGCTCCCGCCGATCCGGTTCGGTGGGCATCCGGATCACGGCGCGTGCCGTTTGCGGATCGAGAGTGGGCGTCGGCATCTGGTGATTTCAACGGAGTGGATTTCATTCATGGGCACCTATACCGGCACCGAAGGCGCCGACACGCTCACCGGCGACGGCGATTCCCTGTATGGCTTTCGCGATAGTCTCTACGGCCTCGGCGGCAATGACACGCTCAATGGCGGTCTGGCGTCCGATACGGCTCTTGGCGGCGACGGCAACGACACGCTCAACGGCGGATTCCAGGGCGACGTCCTGATGGGGGATGCGGGCGCCGATATCCTGCAAGGCGGCTCCGGCATCGACACCCTGATGGGCGGCGAAGGCGCCGACATCGTGCGCGCGGGCACCGGCGACGACATCGTCATCATCGACGATCCAGCCGAAGGCGTCGGCGATCAGGTCGACGGCGGGCTCGGCTTCGACATGCTGGTGATCGACTATTCCGGCCGCTCGGCGGGACTGTCCTTTGCCGTGACCGACCCCGTCGCCGCGCGCACGCTGCCCGGCAGCGCCAGGATCGTGAACATCGAGCAGTACAACATCACGGGAACGGATTTCGCCGACACCCTGACGGGCGGCCGCTGGACCGACATCTTCCTCGGCGGCGACGCCAAGGACACGCTGCGCGGCGGCGGCGGGGCCGATCAGCTCGTCGGCGACGCAGGCGACGACATCCTGGAAGGCGGCAACGGCACCGACGTGCTGACGGGCGGAGACGGCGCCGATTCCGCCCGAGGCGGCTACGGCTGGGACTACATCACGGGTGATGGCGGAGCCGACAGCCTCTACGGCGAGGCGGGGATCGACTGGATCTATGGCGGCGACGACGCCGACCTGCTCGATGGCGGCGCCGGGGACGACACCCTGTCCGGCGACGCCGGGAACGACAGGCTTGTCGGCGGCGACGGCGATGACGACCTGACGGGTGGCTACGGCGCCGATACGATCTCGGGCGGCGCTGGGGATGACATGGCGACCGTGGCGATCGGCCAGGGCGCCGACCAGATCAACGGTGGTGACGGCACCGACCGGCTGGTCGTGACCGGCTTGGCCGGGACCTTCACCGCACAGGCGTCCAGCGTGGTCGGCCAGATCGTCGACGGGACACGCTTCGTCGGCTTCGAGGCCTACACGATCGGCGGGACGGCCGGCGCCAACATCATCCGCGGCTATGCTCTCGACGACGTCCTGAGCGGTCTGGCCGGCAACGACACGCTTGCAGGACGGGCCGGCGACGACGTGCTCGACGGCGGGACCGGCGCCGACGTCCTCGACGGCGCGGATGGAGACGACCTGCTGATCGCCGCCGGCGGCGGTGCCGATACGATCCGCGCCGGCGCGGGCGTTGACAGGATCGAACTGGACCGCAGCGCCTTTACCACGGGGCTGACCTTCACCGTCTCCGGCACCACCGCGACCCTGTCCGAGGGCAGCGTGATTTCCGATGGCGAGATCTTCGTGATCACCACCGGATCCGGCAACGACACCCTCAGGGCCGGGACCGCGCAGCAGGTCGACTTCACCGGCGGGGCCGGCAACGACATCCTCGGCGGCGGCACGGGTGACGACAGGCTGTCCGGCGGCGCGGGCAACGACACCATCGGCGGCGGCGACGGCGACGACACCATCCGCGATGCCGGAGGCGTCAACACCATCAGTGCCGGCAACGGCGACGACGAGATCCAGGTCGACGTGCGGGTGGCCGGCACCAACAGCAGTTCCATCGCCGCCGGAGCCGGCAATGACGAGATCTATGTCGCCGTCGACGGAACCGGCGTCAGCGCGACGTTCCGGATCGACGGCGGAGCGGGCACGGACTACGCCCGGATCGACCGCAACGACGGCACGGCGGACATGACCTTCACGCTTTCGGCGAATGCGGTGTTGGTCAATGGCGGCGTTACCCTGCTCAACGTCGAACGCGTGCATATCGAAACGGGTTCGGGCGCCGACCGGCTGACCGGCGGCTCGCTGAACGACGAGTTCAGGAGCTTCGGCGGCAACGATGTCCTGAAGGGACTCGGCGGCGACGATACGCTGCTCGGCGGCGACGGCGCTGACGTGCTGCAGGGTGGTGACGGCAACGACGTGCTCTGGGGTCGCGACGGGCTCAGCGACGCTTTCGCCGACTCGCTCGACGGCGGCGCCGGCGACGACGCGCTGCACATCAACAAGGGAGACACCGCTGCCGGCGGCGCCGGGACCGACCGCATCTTCATCGATCTCTGGGAAGAAAACGCGGGCGTGACCTTCGCCTTCTCCACCGGCACGGTCAATGTCGACGCCACCACCCGCTTCAGCGGCATGGAGTCGCTGGAATTCGACGGCAGCCGGGGCAACGACACGGTCACCGCCGGGGCCCTGGACGACCGGCTCGAAGGCAACGGCGGAAACGACGTGCTCCGCGGTGGCGCCGGCGGCGACACGATGTTCGACGGCTCCGGCAGCGACCAGCTGTTCGGCGATGCCGGCAACGACAGCATCACGCGCAACTACAGCACCAGCGGCGAGGCCGACCGCTTCGCCGGAGGCGACGGGATCGATACCTTGTCCTTCATGGGCGACATCTTCCTGTCGGTGATCCTGGACCTGGCCGACAACGGCAAGAACAACGGTCTGGCCAGGGGGCTGACGGTGTCGGGCTTCGAGATCGTCAACGGCAGCATCAATGACGACGACATCCGCGGCGCCGCGATCGCGGAGTCGTTCTCGGGCAATACCGGCGACGACACCCTGGACGGCCGGGCCGGCGACGACGTTCTCGAAGGCGGTGCCGGCGGCGACCTGCTGACCGGTGGCGCCGGCCGCGACTGGTTCGTCTTCGGCGCGGATGCCACCGCCTCGGGCGACCAGATCACGGACTTCACACGAGGCACCGACCGGATCGTGATCGAGCGGTCGGGCTTCGGGCTCGATGCCGGCTACCAGCTGTCGCTGGTCACCGGCGCCGATCCGCAGGCCACCGGCAGCGGGCCGCAATTCCTGTTCGAGACCGACACCGGCCGGCTCTGGTTCGACGCCGACGGCGCCGGCAACGAGGCGGAGGCCGGGCTGGTCGTCACCCTGACCGGCATGACCACGCTGACCCAGTCGGATTTCCTGCTGGAGTGACACGCTTGCGAAGCCGCCCGGGGAAACCCTCCCCTGGCGGCACTGCCTTGTCGCGGCAGGATGCCGCCGGAATTGCCGGATCACCCTGCTCCCGCTGGACAGAGGCGGCGGGACTCGATAGGGAATGGGCCGGCGCCGGATTAGCTCAGTCGGTAGAGCAGCGGTTTTGTAAACCGAAGGTCGCGGGTTCGACCCCTGCATCCGGCACCACATCCTCCAGAGTTCTCACGGCTTCGGGCCGCGCAGGCCCGGCATCCGGCGTCGATCGACCGGCCGCCGCTCTTTACGCTTTTCGTGGCGCTCCCATTTCTAGTGTAGGCTGGCTCGACACCTATGGCCGACAGATGACCGACAAGCCCGACAACATCGTTCTAGATCTGCTGCGCGCGATCCGCGGCGACATCGCCGAGGTCAAGACGGACCTCGTCGAACTGAAGGAGCGCGTCGGCAATCTGGAGAGCCAGTATGCCAGCGTGTCCCGGCGGCTCGACCGGATGGCCGGCGACATCGAGCGGATCAAGAAGCGCCTCGATCTGGTCGAGGCGTAGGCCCCTCGTCCGCGTCGCCGGCCAAATCTCGGCTTCGGCGCCCTGCAGGCGCCGGGTGCGGTCGAGGGGCGGCTGAAGGCCGGCATCTGGCCGGACCAGGAGATCTATGTCCGGGACGGCTGGCTGCGCCTGAGCCGCACCACGGCGGCGTCGAGCGCCGACAGGAAGGTGGATTTGTCCTTGGCCACCATCGGCTTGTTGCCGCCGCCGACCGTGCCCATGGCGCGCAGATCGGCCATCAGCGCCCGGCTGGCCAATGCCATGCCGATCGATTCCTTGGTGAACGGCCGCCCGGTGTTGCCGATCACCGTCGCCCCCGCCTTCAGGCAGCGGTCGGCCAGCGGGATGTCGGCGGTGATCACGATGTCCGCCGGCCCGGCGCGCTCGGCGATCCAGTCGTCGGCCGCATCGAAGCCGTCGCCGACGATCACCAGCCGGATGCGCGGGTCGCGCGGCACCAGCACCCCGCCATTGGTGACGACGAAGACCTCCAGCCCGTAGCGCTCGGCGACGCGGTAGATCTCGGCCTTCACCGGGCAGGCATCGGCGTCGACGAGGATGCGGATCGGGTCGGTGGTCACGGCGGTCCTACGGTTGCGGTCGGGACCGGAACCATAGCGGCGACGGCGCCGTTGGTCCAAGCGCCGTTCCCCGAGCAGGACCGCCGCCTCCATATGGCCGACACCGCCGCCCCGCCCGCCCCTTCCCCACCCGACGAGGCGCGGGCGAACGGGCTGCGCTACGTCTCCGACACCGATCCGGGGATCCGGCGGCGCCGGTCCGGCAAGGGCTTCGCCTACAGCCTGCCGGACGGGCAGCCGGTGCGGGATCGGGAGACGCTGGCCCGGATCCGCAAGCTGGCCATCCCGCCCGCCTACACCGATGTCTGGATCTGCCTCGACCCGCAGGGCCATCTGCAGGCCAGCGGGCGCGACCTGCGCGGCCGCAAGCAGTATCGCTACCACCCGCGCTGGAAGGAGGCGCGGTCGGAGACGAAATACAACCGCATGGTCGCCTTCGGCCGCACCCTGCCCCGCATCCGCAAGCGGGTCGATGCCGACCTGGCGCAGCGAGGCCTGCCCCGCAGCAAGGTCCTGGCGGCGATCGTCAAGCTCCTGGAAGCGACGCTGATCCGCGTCGGCAACGACGAATACGTCAGAGCCAACAGGAGCTTCGGCCTGACCACGCTGCGCAAGCGGCACGCCGATGTCGAGGGCGGCGCGGTCCGCTTCGAATTCAGGGCCAAGGGCGGCAAGCTGTACCGTACCGGCTTCCGCGACCGCCGCATCGCCCGCATCGTCCGCTCCTGCCAGGACCTGCCCGGCCACCGGTTGTTCCAGTATGTCGACACCGAGGGCGTGCGGCACTCGGTGAGCTCGGACGACGTGAACGAGTATCTGCGCGAGATCTCCGGCCAGGACTTCACCGCCAAGGACTTCCGCACCTGGGCCGGCACGCTGCTCGCCGCCCGGCTGCTGTCGGCCGCCGATCCCGAGGCGCCGCCGAGCAAGGCCGCGGTGGTGCGCTGCATCAGGGAGGTGGCGGCGCAGCTGGGCAACACCCCGGCGGTCTGCCGCGCCTGCTATGTCCATCCCGAGCTGGTCGAGGCCTTCCTCGACGGCCGCCTGGCCGCGGCCCTGCGCTGGCCGCCGGGCGACGACCCGGACGGCCGCCGCGGCGAGGCCGCGCTGCTGCGCTTCCTCAAGCGGCTGGAGGCCGGGACGGCCGCCGGTGCATGACCTTCGCCTTACAAATCGTACAGGACCGGAATACGGCTTGACCGCTTCGCTCCGCGGAGCGATATCGCCTGGGTCGAGGCCAGTTCCCGACGCAACCAAGGATCCGCCGCTCCGATGAGCACGCCCAGTCGACCTAGCGCGACCTTGCCGGCGCCGACGCAGCGAGCCTGACCCCCGGGTCCGGTTCACCCCGTCGCGCGGCCAGGCCGCGCCGGTGCGAGGTGAACCATGAAGCACCAGTCTTTCAACCATCGTCCGTCCTGTCGGCGCCTCTCCCTGGAGGGCGACGACCGAAGTCGAGGCTGACGCCGGCACCTCGCCGGCCGTTCCGCACCGCGTGTCCCCCCGGATGCGCGGCGATTGCGACTGCCTGCCTTCCGGACGGACATCATGACCTTCCACTATCCCGCCCGCGTGGATCAAACCAGACGCGTGACTTCCACGCGTCTGGACAATTTGATCCACAACTCAACAGTTCATGGTTCGACTTGGGTCGAACCATGGGCGGAGCGTCCGCGCTATCTGCCCAATCTATGGGACCTGGTGGCGTTCGCCCTCGTCTTCGGCGCCATCGTGCTGGTCGCCCATGGCGGCCGCGCCACCCTGGCGCCCTTGGCCGGCCTCGAGCAGACGCCGATCTCGCTCGATCCCCTGGCCCTGCCCGACTACGCGCTGCGCACCACGCTGCGCATGCTGGCGGCGATCGTCGCCTCGCTGGCCTTCACCTTCGTCTACGCCACCGCCGCGGCCAAGAGCCGGCGGGCGGAGATGGTGCTGATCCCGCTGCTCGATATCCTGCAGTCGGTGCCGGTGCTGGGCTTCCTGTCCTTCACCGTGGTCGGCTTCATGGCCCTGTTCCCGGGCCAGGTGCTGGGCGTCGAATGCGCCGCGGTGTTCGCCATCTTCACCTCCCAGGCCTGGAACATGACCTTCAGCTTCTACCAGTCGCTGAAGACCGTGCCGCGGGACCTGGACGAGGCCAGCCGCAGCTTCCGCCTGTCGTCCTGGCAGCGCTTCTGGCGGCTGGAGGTGCCCTTCGCCATGCCCGGGCTGGTGTGGAACACCATGATGTCGATGTCGGGCGGCTGGTTCTTCGTGGTGGCGTCGGAGGCGATCTCGGTCGGCGACACCACCATCACCCTGCCCGGCGTCGGCTCCTATGTCGCCCGGGCGATCGACCAGCGCGACCTCGCCGCCGTCGGCTGGGCCGTGCTGGTGATGGGCGCGGTGATCCTGGCCTATGACCAGCTGCTGTTCCGGCCGCTGGTGGCCTGGGCCGAGAAGTTCCGGTTCGAGCAGTCGGCCGGCGCCACCCGGCCGCATTCCTGGCTGCTGACCCTGGTGCAGCGCACCCGGCTGTTCCAGCTGGCCCTGTCGCCGGTCGGCGTCCTGACCCGCACCGTGTCGCGCCGGCGCTTCGCCTTCATCCCGGCCGGAGCCACCGATGACGGCATGGTCGCGCGGATCTGGTCCAGCCGCTGGGCCGACCGGGGCTTCATCGCCCTGCTGCTGGCGGCGATCGCCTATGCCCTGTGGCAGATCGTCGGCTTCGTCGCCACCGAGCTGAGTTGGGGCGATGCCGGCGAGGTGCTGCTGCTCGGCAGCTTCACCCTGATCCGGGTGGTGGTGCTGATCGCGCTGGCGACGCTGGTGTGGGTGCCGATCGGCGTCTGGGTGGGCTTGCGCCCCCGCGTCGCCGAGCGGGTGCAGCCGCTGGCCCAGTTCCTGGCCGCCTTCCCGGCCAACATCGCCTTCCCCTTCGCGGTGGTGGCGATCGTCCGGCTGGGCCTCGACCCCGACATCTGGCTCGCGCCGCTGATGGTGCTGGGCACCCAGTGGTACATCCTGTTCAACGTCATCGCCGGCGCCAGCGCCTTCCCGACCGACCTGAGGGAGGCGGCGGCCAGCTTCCGCATCGGCGGCTGGAACTGGTGGCGCAAGGTGATCCTGCCCGGGATCTTCCCCTACTACGTCACCGGGGCGATCACCGCCTCGGGCGGGTCCTGGAACGCCAGCATCGTCGCCGAGGTGGCGAGCTGGGGCGACACCACCCTGACCGCGCACGGCCTCGGCGCCTACATCGCCCAAGCCACCAGTGCCGGAGACTATCCGCGCATCGTGCTCGGCATCGCCGTGATGTCGGTCTTCGTCTCGCTGTTCAACCGGCTGCTGTGGCGGCCGCTCTTCACCTTCGCCGCCCGCCGGCTGCGCCTCGACTGAGGGCCACGACCATGTACCAGACCACTCTTTCCCACCCGACCGCTCCGATCGCGAACGACAACCCGGTCCTGATCGACATCGCCGGCGTTCGGCAGGCCTATCACAAGGGCGACAACGACCTGCTGGTGCTCGACGACGTGTCGATGAGCATCCGCGAGGGCGAGATCGTCGGGCTGCTCGGCCGCTCCGGCTCCGGCAAATCCTCGCTGCTGCGGATCATCGCCGGGCTGGTGCCGCCCAGCGCCGGCCGGGTCAGCTGGTGCGGCCGCCCGGTCGCCGGCCCGTCCGAGGGCCTGTCGATGGTGTTCCAGAGCTTCGCCCTGTTCCCCTGGCTGACCGTGCTGCAGAACGTCGAGATCGGGCTGGAGGCCCAGGGCATCCCGGCCACCGAGCGGCGGCGGCGGGCGCTGGAGGCGATCGACCTGATCGGCCTGGACGGCTTCGAGAGCGCCTATCCGAAGGAGCTGTCGGGCGGCATGCGCCAGCGCGTCGGCTTCGCCCGCGCCCTGGTGGTGCATCCCCGGCTGATGCTGATGGACGAGCCGTTCTCGGCGCTGGACGTGCTGACGGCCGAGACGCTGCGCACCGACCTGATCGATCTGTGGATGGAAGGCCGGCTGCCGATCAAGTCGATCCTGATGGTGACGCACAACATCGAGGAGGCGATCCTGATGTGCGACCGCGTCCTGATCTTCTCCTCCAACCCCGGCCAGGTGGCGGCGGAGATCCGGATCGACCTGCCGCATCCGCGCAACCGGCTGGACCCGGAGTTCCGGCGGATGGTCGACGACATCTATGCCCGGATGACCAACCGGAGCCCGGCGGAGAAGGCCGGGCCGAAGGCGGGCTTTCCCGGCACCGGCATCGGCATGGAGCTGCCGCATGTCTCGACCAACCTGATGTCGGGCCTGATGGAGGCGCTGGCCGCGCCGCCCTATAACGGCCGGGCCGACCTGCCGGATCTGGCGGCGACGCTGCAGATGGAGGCGGACGAGCTGTTCCCGATCGCCGAGACGCTGCAGCTGCTGCGCTTCGCCGACCTGGCCGACGGTGACATCCACCTGACCGAGCATGGCCGGCTGTTCGCGGACTCCGATGTCGACCACCGCAAGCGGCTGTTCGCGGCGCATCTCTTGGCGCATGTGCCGATCGCGGCCTTGATCCGACGGGTGCTGGACGAGCGGCCGAGCCACCGCGCGCCCCGGCTGCGCTTCAGCGAGGAGCTGGAGGACTTCATGTCCGAAGACAGGGCAGAGGAAACTCTCCGCGCCGCCGTCTCCTGGGGCCGCTATGCCGAACTGTTCGCCTATGACGGCGAAAGCGGCCAGTTCAGCCTGGAGGATCCGGTGTGACGCCGCGGCCCGTCCCCGCTTCGTAGGTTGGGTTCGCGGTACGCGAACCCAACATCCAACCGCCCAACCTACGTCTCCTACCTCGGAAATCGCAGCAGCGACTCCAGCCCCTTCTGCCCCCGCGCCAGCAGCCGGGCCCGGGCGTCGCCCTGCGGCGGGTCGCCGGCGGCGCCGCGCAGCACGGCCAGCAGCCGCTCCAGCACCAGCTGCGCCTCGCCGTCATGCTGGTTGCAGGGATCGAGATAGAAGTAGCCGTGCTCGACCTCGTGGTCGCGGACGATCACCGGCGGGTCGCCGGCCGCTAGCCGGTCGGCCACGTCCCAGGCGGCCAGGCCGGCCTTGGCCGGGTCGATCGTCACCTTGAGGCGGTCGAGCGGGTTGTCGGTCGGGTCCGGCTCGATCACCGCAGTGACGCCGGGCAGACCGGCCAGGCCCTCGTGCCACAGCTTCAGGTGACCGTCCTCGCGCGCCCGTGCCGCGGCATGGTCGCGCTTCTCCCAGGCGTCGAGCGCGGCGATGGTGCCGACCACGCCCTCCTTGCCGACCTTCATGCCGCGGCCGATGCCCCGGTTCTGCAGGAAGGCGGCGCGCACCAGGTCCTCGCGGCCGGCGACGATGCCGGCGGTCGGCCCGCCCAGGAACTTGTGCGAGCTGTAGATGGCGAGGTCGGCCCCCTTGGCCAGGAAGCCGGTCAGGTCGTATTCCGAGGCGGCGTCGACGATCACCGGCACGCCCTTGGCCCGGCAGATCGCGGCGAACTCCTCGAGCGGGATCTGGCCGTACTGCACGACATGGTGCGAGACCACGTAGAGCGCCGCGGCCGTGCGCTCGGTGATGGCGCCCTCCAGCTGATAGCCCGCCGCCGAGGTGGCGGTGCCGACCGGCACCACCCTGGCGCCGGCCAGCCGCACCGCCTGGTCGACCGGGGCGCCGTAGCTGACCATGTGGCCGACCTGCAGCAGCACCTCGGTCTTCGGCAGGCCCGCGGTGTCCGGCAGCCGCTCGATCGCCAGCAGGTCGTCGCCGGTCATGGCGCCGGCCACGGCCAGGCTGATGCCGGCCGAGGCCGAGGCCGTGACGAAGCCGGCCTCGGTGGCGCAGGACCTGGCGATCCGGGCGCTGGCCTTGCGCTGCAGGTCGGTGATCTCGACGAATTGCGGCAGCATCTCGGCCACGGCCTGCACCGCCTCCGGCACCACGATCGAGGCGCCCAGCGAGGTCATGGTGCCGGAGACGTTGATCACCGGGCGCAGGCCCAGGCGGCGGCGGATATCCTCGTTCGACTTCATTTGCTTCCCCATACCGGCAGGCCAAGAGGTGCTTCCCGACACCTCCCCATGCTGTCATTGCCGGGCTTGACCCGGCAATCCAGAGGGTCTCGACATCCTCTGGATGCCCT
>NZ_JBHYMS010000045.1:0-63949 GCF_042743185.1 Inquilinus sp. NPDC058860
CCCCCTACCCCCCTCCCGCAAGGGGAGGGGGGACTCTTTGTGGCGTGGTTCGAGGGAGAACCGTCATGGCCGGCTCGCCTGCCATGCCCCTGATCCGCAACCGCGTGCTGCTGGTGCTGGGGGTGGTGGCGCTGGCCGGGGGGCTGGCGCTGCCGATCCTGACCCATGCGCCGAACCGGCTGCTCTCCGGCAAGCCGATCGGCGCGCTCGACCTGGCCGGGCCCTGGGCGGCGCTGCCGGTCGCCGCGGCCGTCCTGCTGCTGGTCGGCGCGGTCGTGCCGCCGCGGCGCTGGACGCTGGCGGCGCAGCTGGCCGCCGGCATCGGCATCGCCATCGGCCTGGTCTGGCTGGCCGGGATCCAGGCCGAGCTGCTGGCCGCCGGCGCCCGGCCCTCGGCCCGCACCTCGCTCGGCGCCGGCTTCTGGGTGCTGGCCCTGGCCGCCCTGCTGGCCGCCGCCGACGCCGCCCGTCGGCTGACCCTTGGCCCGCTGGCCCGGCTGGCCGCGGCCTTGCTGCTGGCGGTGCCGGTCGCGGCGCTGATCGCCGGCGGCGCGGTCGACCAGCTGTCGCTGATGAAGGAATACGTCCAGCAGCACGGCGTGTTCGGCCCGCAGGTGCTGCGCCACCTGCTGCTGGTCGGGCTGGCGCTGGTGCCGACGCTGCTGATCGGCGTGCCGCTGGGCATCGCCGCGCATCGCTCCGCCGCCGCGCGCGGGCCGATCTTCTCGATCCTCGGCATCATCCAGACGATCCCGTCGATCGCGCTGTTCGGCCTGCTGATCGCGCCGCTCTCGGCCCTGTCCGCCGCCCTGCCCTGGCTCGGCGTCAGCGGCATCGGCATCACCCCGGCGGTGATCGCCCTCACCCTCTATTCGCTGCTGCCGATCGCCCGCAACACCGCCGCCGGGCTGGGCCAGGTCGAGGCCGGGGTGATCGACGCCGCCCGCGGCATCGGCATGACGAGACGCCAGATCTTCCGCAAGGTCGAGGTGCCGCTGGCCCTGCCCGTCTTCCTGTCCGGCCTGCGCATCACCCTGATCCAGGCGATCGGCCTGGCCGCGGTGGCGGCGCTGATCGGCGCCGGCGGCCTGGGCGCCGTGATGTTCCAGGGCCTGTTCGCCAACGCCCTCGACCTGGTGCTGCTGGGCGCGCTGCCGATCATCCTGATGGCGGTGGCGGTCGATGCCGTGTTCCGCATCCTGGTCGACGCCTTGCAACGGAGAGCCGCATGATCGAGTTCGAGCATGTCAGCAAGGTGTTCGACGGCATCAAGGCGGTCGACGACCTGACCCTGAGCGTTCCCGACGGCGCCTTCTGCGCCCTGATCGGCTCCTCCGGCTCCGGCAAGTCGACCAGCCTGCGCATGATCAACCGGCTGATCCCGCACAGCGAAGGCACGCTCAAGGTCGGCGGCGAGGACGTGACCACGATCCCGGTCGAGGCGCTGCGCCGCCGCCTGGGCTACGCCATCCAGTCGATCGGCCTGTTCCCGCACTGGACCGTGGCCCGCAACATCGCCGCGGTGCCGGCCCTGCTGGGCTGGCCGCAATCGAAGATCGACGACCGGGTGCGCGAGCTCCTGGACCTGCTGCAGCTCGACCCGCGCTTCGCCGAGAAATACCCGCACCAGCTGTCCGGCGGGCAGCAGCAGCGGGTCGGCGTCGCCCGGGCGCTGGCCGCCGACCCCGAGGTGCTGCTGATGGACGAGCCCTTCGGCGCGCTCGACCCCATCACCCGCGACGCGCTGCAGGGCGAGCTGGCGCGGATCCACCGCGAGACCGGCAAGACCATCGTCTTCGTCACCCACGACATGGACGAGGCGCTGCGCCTGGCCAGCCAGATCGCCATCCTCGACCACGGCCGGCTGGTGCAGCTGGGCAGCCCGCGCGAGATCCTCACCTCCCCCGCCAACGACTTCGTCCGCGACTTCATCGGCCGCGACGACCTCGGGCTGAAGCTGCTGGCCACCGAGACCGCGGCGGACCGGGTGCGGCCCGGCGAGGCGGCCCACGGCGCGCCGATCCCGGCCGAGACGTCGCTGCGCACCGCCCTGTCGATCCTGGTCGCGCGCCACGCCGACAGCGCCCCGGTGGCGGCGGCGGACGGCCGGCCGCTGGGCACTCTGCATCTCGACGACCTGGTGCGGGCGTGAGCGTCGCCCAGCCTGCCGCAGCCGACCCCACGCGCCCGGGCTGGCACCCCTGGCGCGACCCGCTGCTGTGGCTGGCCGCCGGCTTCGCCGTGCTGGTGTTCGGGCTGCCGCTCACGAAGCCGCTGTTCGCCGCCTGGTTCCCGCAGCTGGAGCGACCCTTCTACGAGGCCGACAGCTTCCCCGCCCTGGTGCTGGCTCATGTCCTGCTGGTCGGGGCGTCGAGCCTGATCGCGATCGTCATCGGGGTCGCCGCCGGGATCTTTGTCACCCGCCGGTCCGGGGCGGAGTTCCGCGGCCTGGTCGAGACGGTGACGGCGATGGGCCAGACCTTCCCGCCGGTGGCGGTGCTGGCGATCGCGGTGCCGCTGATCGGCTTCGGCGCCTGGCCGGCGCTGATCGCCCTGTCGCTGTACGGCCTGCTGCCGGTCGTCGAGAACACCATCGCCGGGCTGGAGCAGGTGCCGCCGGCGGCGCGCGACGCGGCCGAGGGCATGGGCATGGGGCCGGCCCGGCGCCTGTGGTCGGTCGAGCTGCCCTTGGCGGCGCCGGTGATCCTGGCCGGCATCCGCACCTCGGTCGCGATCAACATCGGCACCGCGGCGATCGCCTCGACCGTCGGCGCCCGGACCCTGGGCACGCCGATCATCGTCGGGCTGAACGGCAACAACCTCGCCTATGTCATCCAGGGCGCGCTGGTGGTCGGCACGCTGGCGGTGCTGGCCGACCTCGCCCTCGGCCGCGTGACCGACCTGCTGCAGCGCTGGAAGCGGGCCTGAGGCGCCTCAGCTTCGCGGCTTGTTGTCGCCGAGCCAGACGCGCGGCCCCGGTCCCAGCCGGGCGGCGCGGTCCGCCGGGTTGACCAGGCCGCAGGAGGACAGCGACAGGCAGCCGCAGCCGATGCAGCCGGCGAGGCCGGATCTCAGCCGCTCCAGCTCCGCGATCCGCTCGTCGATCCGCCGGGTCCAGCCGCCGGACAGGCGCGACCAGTCCTCGCCGGTCGGGATATGGTCGGTCGGCAGCGTGTCCAACTCGGCCTTCACCTCCTCCAGCGACATGCCGATGCGCTGGGCGAAGACGATGAAGGCGATCCGCCTCAGCACCGCCCGTGGAAAGCGGCGATGGCCGGAGCCGGCCCGCTCGGACCGGATCAGCCCCCGCTCCTCGTAATAGCGCAGCGCCGAGGCGGCGACGCCGCTGCGCCGCGACACCTGGTTGATCGTCAGGACTCCGTCCATGGCATGGTCCGTCACGGTCGATACTCAAGCTAACTTGAGCTTTGTACCTGCATGGATCAAGCCGGAATGGAATCTCAGGCCAGGGCCGGGGCGCGCTTGTCCAGGGTGTAGGACAGGACCGCGACGGCCAAACCGATCACGGCGACGGCGGCGCCGAGATAAGGGAGCTGACCATAGGGCATGCCGGCGGTGATCGCGGCACCGCCGAGCCAGGCCCCGGCGGCGTTGCCGAGGTTGAAGGCGCCCTGGTTCAGGGTCGAGGCCAGGTTCGGCGCCTCATGCGCCTGGTCGACCACGCGGGTCTGCAGCGGCGCGCCGAGGCTGAACTGGACCACGCCCCACAGCACCATCGCTGTGACGGCCGGCACCATCATCGGCGCGGCCAGGCCGAAGCCGGCGCAGGCCACGGCCAGCGCGGTGAAGCTCATCATCACCGCCGGCATCAGCCGCCAGTCGGCCAGCCGGCCGCCGAACAGGTTGCCGACGGTGATGCCTACGCCGAACAGCAGGAGGGCGGTGGTGACGCCCTGCGGCGTCAGGCCGGAGACGGTCTCGAGAATGGGCGTGATGTAGGTGAAAACGGTGAACAGGCTGACCGAGGACAGGATGCTGAGCGCCATGGCCAGCAGGACCTGCGGCTTGCGCAGCACCGAGAATTCGGACAGCAGGTTGCCGGCCGGCGCCTCGCGGTCGCGCGGCAGGATGAAGGCGATGGCCAGCGCCGCGGCGATGCCGATCGGCACGATGGCGCCGAAGGTGGCGCGCCAGCCGGCGACATGGCCCAGCGCGGTGCCGAAGGGCACACCCAGGACATTGGCCAGGGTGAGGCCGGAGAACATCAGCGCGATGGCGCGGGAGCGCTGGTGCCGCGGCACGAGGCCGGCGGCGACCACGGCGCCGATGCCGAAGAAGGCGCCGTGGCACAGCGCCGTCAGCACCCGCGCCGCCATCAGCGACCAGTAGTCGGGCGCCAGCGCGCACATCAGGTTGCCGAGGATGAAGACGCCCATCAGCCCGAGCAGCGTGGTCTTGCGCGGCAGCCTGGCCGTCATCAGCGCCACGATCGGCGCGCCGATGGTGACGCTGAGCGCGTATCCCGAGACCAGCATGCCGGCCGCCGGGATCGAGACGCCGAGGTCCCGCGCCACGTCGGGCAAGAGGCCCATGATCACGAATTCGGTGGTGCCGATGCCGAACGCGGCGACGGCCAGGGCGAAGAGCGGCAGCGGCATGAGGGGCGAATCCGATGACGGGAGTTCGCCCCTAGAATGCGCGCTTATCTTGCCGATACGTCATACGAATGCTGCAATGCAGCATTCGGGAAATGCGGGGCGGAGGTTGCGCGTGTTCGCTGAGGCGAGTGACTACCAGAAAACGAAGTCGCGCTCGCTGAGCTGGGAGGCCGCCGTGATACCGTCCAGCCTGATCGTGATGTCCACCATGCTGTCGCCGTCTGCGTCGACAAGCACTTGTCCGGCTGAGAAGCGCGCCTCCGTGTTGCCGTGACCCGTAAAGGCAGCTGAGCCAAGATATGTGAAAACTCCATGCAGGAAACCATCATAGTCAAATAATATCTTATCATTTTCGGACAAATTAAAATCAACTATTGTATCTATCCCATCATCTTTTCCAGAAAACCTAAAATAATCCTGTCCATATCCTCCTGATAGACGATCGTTTCCTTCACCACCTCCGATGGTATCGCTCCCCCCTCTTGCAAAAATTACGTCATCACCAGAATTTCCATAAAGTTGATCAATATCAGCGCCGCCTGTTATGCTATCATTTCCACCGCCACCGAAGAACGTATCGCCCGAGTCACTACAGATAATAGAGTCGACTCCCAACCCTCCATGGACTGTCCTACCACCAAGGCCGGTATATGCCGCCCCAAGCGTCAAAGAATTTCCAAAATCTGACAATATAATTTTATCTGCCTGGACATCAGAGCTAACAAATCCTAAATCGCCACTGTTATAAATTTTAATAGTATTTGCTATTATTTTATCTATCGAAATGATATTTTCAACCGAAATTTGCGCAATACCATATTCAACTACCAACTCTTCCAAGTTATATAAATATATTTTCGAAAAATCGATTAAGCTAAAAGAATCTCCGCTTACCCAGATTCTATCATACCCATCACCACCGTCATAAACTTCCCCTGCCATCAAATCATTTTGGTGTTCATTAAACTGATCATTTCCCTCACCTCCACTTAAGTAGTCTCTGCCAGCACCGCCGCGCAAGTCGTCGCGTCCATCACCACCAAACACTCGATCGTTGCCGGCGCCTCCACTCAGGACATTTTGTTCTGCATTGCCCGTAATGGTGTTCGCCAAAGCATTGCCGATTCCCGAGACGTCTGCCGCGCCCGTCAGGTTCATCTCCTCGATATTGGAGCCGAGCGTGAAGCTGACCGAGGCCCGCACCCGGTCATAGCCCTCATTCGCCAGTTCCTGGATCCGGTCGCCGGCCGAGTCCACGTCATAGACGTCGTCGCCCTTGCCGCCGATCAGGATGTCGTTTCCAGCGCTGCCGTTGAGCACGTTGTTCCCGACGTTGCCGATGATGGTGTTGTTCAGCGCGTTGCCCGTGCCGACCAGGCCGGCCGTGCCTTCCAGGATCAGGTTCTCGATATTGGCCGCGAGCTGATGGCTGACCCGGGCGTGCACCCGGTCGACGCCTTCGCCCGCCCGTTCCACCACCCTGTCGCCGGCCGAATCGACGAGGTAGACGTCGTTGCCCTTGCCCCCGATCAGCAGGTCGTCGCCTGCGCCGCCGTTGAGCACGTTGTTCCCGGCGTTGCCGACGATGGTGTTCGCCAACGCATTGCCCGCGCCGTTGATGGCGCCGGTGCCGGTCAGGTTCAGCTCCTCGATACTGGAGCTGAGCGTGAAGCTGACCGCGGCCCGCACCCGGTCGTAACCCTCGTTCCCCAATTCCTGGATCCGGTCGCCGGTCGAGTCCACGTCGTAGACGTCATCGCCCTTGCCGCCGATCAGGATATCGTCGCCGGCGCTGCCGTTAAGCACGTTGTTCCCGGCATTGCCGATGAGGGTGTTGTCCAGCGCGTTGCCGGTGCCGGCCAGGTCGGCCGTGCCTTCCAGGATCAGGTTCTCGACATGGGCCGCGAGCTGATGGCTGACCCGGGCATGCACCCGGTCGACGCCTTCGCCAGCCCGCTCCACCACCCGGTCGCCGGCCGAATCGACGAGATAGACGTCGTTGCCGAGACCGCCGACCAGGATGTCGCCGCCCCGCCCCCCGTCGAGCACGTCATTGCCGCCCACGCCATAGAGCGTGTCGTTGCCGTCCAGACCGTACACGCGATCCGCCTCGGCGCTGCCGACGATTCTGTCGGCGGCCGCCGTGCCTGAAAATACCGGCATGAAATCCTCTCCCCCACCAAATCAGGCGCGCCTCGGCCGGTGTTCTCCCGGCCCTCCCGCGCCCATGCCAGCTTAATCCCGGCTCCGCCTCGCTCGGCAATCCGGATTCTGCGAATTCGTGAAAAAATTCATATATCGCCGAGGCGCCCCGGCCGTATCGCCGCCATGCTAGGGTCCGCCTCGCCCGATCCCGACCCGAGACCGCCATGGCCCGCCGTCTGCCCCATCTCCTCGCGCTCCGCGCCTTCGAGGCCGTCGGCCGCCTCGGCAGCGTCCGCGCCGCGGGGGAGGAGCTGGCGGTCAGCCACACCGTGGTGTCGCGCCATGTCCGCAACCTGGAGCAGCGCCTCGGCGCCCGGCTGCTGCGGCCGGCCGGGCGCGGCCTGGCGCTGACGCCGGAGGGCGCGCGCTACCTGGCCCAGGTGGGCAATGCCCTGGACCTGATCGAGCGCGCCACCGCCGAGCTGTCCGCCCCGCGCCGCCGCATGCTGGCGATCTGGTGCGCCCCCGGCGTCGCCTCGCGCCGGGTGCTGCCGCTTCTGCCGGAGCTGGAGGCGCTGCTGCCGGAGCACGAGATCACCCTGCTGCCGACCCTGGCCCGGCCCGACTTTGCCCGTGACGAGGCCGACGCCGAGATCATCTATCTGGAGGCGGTGGCGCCGCGCGACGGGGTGCGGGCCGAGCTCCTGTCCAGCCCGCGCGTCTTCCCGGTGGCCAGCGCCGCCTTCCGCGCCCGCCACGCCGATGTCGCGGCGCCGGCCGACCTGCTGCGGGTGCCGCTGATCCACGAGGAGTCGACCGAGCAGTGGGAGCGCTGGCTGCACAAGGCCGGGGTGGCGGAGCTGCCGCCGCTGCGCGGCCCGCGGCTGTGGCATGCCCATCTGGCGATCGAGGCGGCCCGCCTGGGCCAGGGCATCGCTTTGGCCAACGCCGTGCTGGCCGGCGAGGACCTGGCCGCAGGCGGGCTGGTCGAGATGGTGCCGTCCGACATCCGCCTCGGCGGCTACCACTTCCTGTCCGAGGCGGCGCGCTGGGACGAGCCCGGCCTGGCCACGCTGCGGCGCTGGCTGCGCGATCTGTTCGCGACGCCGAGCGGCAATGGTGCATAGGATGCACCGGACGCGTTCAAACTAGGCGATTGTGCAACGAGGCTGCCGCACCGACCTTCTGTCTGTCGCCTGACCCGAGAGGATGCGCATGACCACCAATGCCGAGCTTTTTGAGCGCCGCAACGCCGCCGTCGTCCGCGGGGTCGGGCACACCACGCCGATCTCCGCCGCCCGCGCGCTGAACGCCGAGATCTGGGACGTCGAGGGCAAGCGCTATGTCGACTTCGCCGGCGGCATCGCGGTGGTCAACACCGGCCATTGCCATCCCAAGGTGATCGCCGCCGTCCAGGAGCAGATGGCGAACTTCACCCACACCTGCTTCCAGGTGATGCTGTACGAGCCCTATATCGAGCTGGCCGAGAAGCTGAACGCGCTGGCCCCGATCAGCGGCCCGCTGAAGACCGTGTTCTTCACCACCGGCGCCGAGGCGACCGAGAACGCGGTGAAGATCGCCCGCGCCGCCACCGGCCGCAGCGGCGTGATCTCCTTCACCGGCGCCTTCCACGGCCGCACCGTCATGGCCTCGGCCATGACCGGCAAGGTGGTGCCGTACAAGAAGGGCCTGGGTCCGGTGCTGCCCGAAGTCTGGCACCTGCCCTTCCCCGTGGCCCAGCACGGCGTCACCGTCGAGGATTCGCTGAAGGCGCTGAGCTTCCTGTTCAAGGCCGATGTCGACCCGTCCCGCGTCGCCGCGATCATCATCGAGCCGGTGCAGGGCGAAGGCGGCTTCTACGAGACCCCGGGCGAGCTGATGCGCGCCCTGCGCCGGGTCTGCGACGAGCACGGCATCGTGCTGATCGCAGACGAGGTGCAGACCGGCTTCGGCCGCACCGGCAAGATGTTCGCGATGGAGCATTTCGACGTCGAGGCCGACCTGATCTGCGTCGCCAAGAGCCTGGCCGGCGGCTTCCCGCTGTCCGGCGTGATCGGCCGGGCGCCGATCATGGATGCGGCCGATCCCGGCGGGCTGGGCGGCACCTATGCCGGCAACCCGCTGGCCTGCGCCGCGGCGCTGGCGGTGCTGGAGGTGTTCAAGGAGGAGAAGCTGCTGGAGCGCTCCAACGCCATCGGCGCCCGGATCAAGGCGCGGCTGGAGACGCTGTCGCGGCGCAACGACCTGCTGCCGATCGCCGGCATCCGCGGCCTGGGCGGCATGGTCGCCTTCGAGATCGTCAAGTCGCGCGGCGCCTACGACCCCGATGCCGACGCCACCAGGAAGGTGACGCAGAAGGCCTATGAGAACGGCCTGGTGCTGCTGTCCTGCGGCGTCAACGCCAATGTCGTCCGCATCCTGGTGCCGCTGACCGCCAGCGACGCCATCGTCGACGAAGGCCTGGACGTGCTGGAGACGGCGCTGGCCGCGGCCTGATCGACGCGCGTTAGTCCCCTTTTCTGTCATGCCCGGGCTCGACCCGGGCATCCAGGGCGGCAAGAGCTGCTCTGCGCGGCCCCTGGATTGCCGGGTCAAGCCCGGCAATGACAGCAAAGAGCAGCGAAGGCGCCTTTGCGCCATTCCGTTCCGTGACCCCGTGAGGTCCCTATGCTGACCCTGAACGACCCCACCCTGCTGAAGAGCCAGGCCCTGATCGGCGGCTCCTGGATCGGCGAGGCCGTCGATGCGGTGACCAACCCGGCGACCGGCGAGACGCTGGGCCGCGTGCCGCGCTTCGGCGAGGCCGAGGCCACCGATGCCGTCGAGGCCGCCGAGGCCGCCTTCGGCCCCTGGGCGAAGAAGACCGCCAAGGAGCGCTCCGCCATCCTGCGTCGCTGGTTCGACCTGATCCTGGCGAACAGGGAGGACATCGCCCTGATCATGACCAGCGAGCAGGGCAAGCCGCTGGCGGAGGCGCGGGGCGAGGTCGACTACGCCGCCTCCTTCGTCGAGTTCTATGCCGAGGAGGCCAAGCGCATCTACGGCGAGACCATCCCGAGCCACCGCGCCGATGCCCGCATCCTGGTGATGAAGCAGCCGATCGGCGTGGTCGCGGCGATCACGCCCTGGAACTTCCCGGCGGCGATGATCACCCGCAAGGTCTCGCCGGCCCTGGCCGCCGGCTGCACCGCCGTGATCAAGCCGGCGCCGGAGACGCCGCTGACCGCCCTGGCCCTGGCCGAGCTGGCGGTGCGCGCCGGCGTGCCGGCCGGCGTGCTGAACGTGATCACCGGCGACGCGCCGAAGATCGGCCGCGTGCTGACCGGCCACCCCGCCGTGAAGTTCGTCGGCTTCACCGGGTCGACCGAGGTCGGCAAGCTGCTGATGCGCCAGGCCGCGGACACGGTGAAGAAGGTCGGGCTGGAGCTGGGCGGCAACGCGCCCTTCATCGTGTTCGACGACGCCGACATCGACGCGGCGGTCGAGGGCGCGCTGGCCTCGAAGTTCCGCAACATGGGCCAGACCTGCGTCTGCGCCAACCGGATCTACGTCCAGGACGCGGTCCATGACGATTTCGTCGCCCGCTTCGCCGCCAAGGTGAAGGCGATGAAGGTCGGCAACGGCATCGAGCCCGGCGTGGTCCAGGGCCCGCTGATCACCCTGGAGGCGGTGGAGAAGATCGAGCGCCACATCGCCGACGCCACGGCCAAGGGCGCCGCGGTCGTCACCGGCGGCCACCGCCACGCGCTGGGCGGCACCTTCTTCGAGCCGACGGTGCTGTCCGGCGCCACCACCGAGATGGTGGTGACGCAGGAGGAGACCTTCGGCCCGCTGGCCCCGGTCTACCGCTTCCGCGACGAGGCGGATGTGGTGGCCCAGGCCAACGCCACGCCCTTCGGCCTGGCCGCTTATTTCTACGCCCGCGACCTGGGCCGGGTGTTCCGGGTGGCGGAGGCGCTGGACTACGGCATCGTCGGCGTCAATGCCGGCGTCGTCGCCACCGAGGTGGCGCCCTTCGGCGGAGTCAAGGAATCCGGCCTCGGCCGCGAGGGCTCGCATCACGGCATCGAGGAGTTCGTGGAGCTGAAATACGTGCTGCTCGCCGGAATGGGCGAGTAAGCCGTAGGTTGGGTTCGCCAACGCGAACCCAACCTACGTCATTATCCCTCAAAACCGCCGGCCGGCCGGCTCCATCACCGCCATGGTGAAGCGGACCGGCCGTGCGCCCTTGCAGGCGTAGCTGTGCGGCCGGTCGCTGTGCAGCAGCGCCGAGGTGCCGGCCGGCACCTCGTGCGGGCGGCCTTCGACCTCGAGCAGCAGCGTGCCGGCGGTGACGTGCAGCAGCTCGCGCGTGCCGGCCGGATGCGGGTCGGAGACATGCCGCTCGCGCGGCTTCAGCTCCCAGCGCCACAGCTCCAGCATGTCCGGCCCGTCGCTGCCGACCAGCAGCACCGCGGCGCCGCCCTCCGGCCCGGCCCAGAGCCGCGCCGCCTCCCCCGGCCCGACCAGCCGCACCACCTCCCCCCCGCTCAGGTCGACCAGCTGCGCCACCGAGACGCCGAGCGCCGCGGCCACCCGGCACAGCGTGGCGATCGAGGGGTTGGAGCGGGCGTTCTCGATCTGCACCAGCATGCCCTTGCTGACGCCGGACAGCCGGGCCAGCGCGTCCAGCGACAGGCGCCGTTCCCGCCGCCGCTCGGCGACATGGCGCGCCACCGCCGTCGCGGTCGCCGCCTCGGCGTCTTCGGGCGCCGCGCCGGTCACTATATTGACCTGTTCGGTCATCTCGGCCTATTCAACAAAGTGATCCTTCCGGTCATTTTAGCGAACCGAGCCGATGCTGTCCGCCCTGCCTGTCGTCGATCCTGCCATCCGGGCGCTCCGCCCCGATTTCGTGGCGCTGAGCCTGGTGGCGCGCGGCGCCCGCAACGGCCCGAGCGATGCCGAGAGCGCGGCCCGGCTGATCGAGGCCTGCCAGGCCGCAGCTGACGGCCCCGACTGGGCGGCGGCGCATCTGGAGGCCTGGCGCGAGGCCTATCGCGGCTTCGGCGCCAAGCCGCAGCGCACGCCCTGCTCGGCCGAGGCGCTGCGCAAGCGGGCCCAGCGCGACGGCGGGCTGCCGCCGATCAACCGCATGGTCGACCTCTACAATGCGCTGAGCGTGCGCTGGGCCGTGCCGATCGGCGGCGAGGACCTGGCCGCCTATGCGGGGCCGCCGCGGCTGGTGCGGGCGACCGGCGACGAGGTCTTCGAGACGCTGTCGAACGGCGAGGCCGCAGCCGAGCATCCGGAGCCGGGCGAGGTGGTCTGGCGCGACGACCGCGGCGTCACCTGCCGGCGCTGGAACTGGCGCCAGGGCCCGCGCACCCGCCTCGACCTGCCGACGACCGAGATGTGGTTCGTGATCGAGCGGCTGGAGCCGATGCCGCTCGCGGCGCTGGAGGCGGTCGGCCGCGAGCTGGCGGACGGCATCCGCGCGATCGCGCCGGACGGCCGGATCGAGACCACGCTGCTGGCCCATTGAGCCTGGAAGCCCAAGGCAGGTCGCGCGCATCGCGCCTTCTCTCCCCGGCGCTTCCGGGGCGTGACAACGGTCCGGCCGATGCCGGGTCGACTGCAGCATGCGGGGTTTCGGCCGCGGCCGTTAGATCCAGACAAGGGCGATCGATGGTACCAGATGGATCATATGGCTAGCGGATCGACACGCCTGACCCGCACCGATCAATCGTCGCGATCGACCGGGCGGCCGATCGCTGCGGCGACGAGCGCATCTCGCACCTGCCGGAACAGCCCGGCCGGAAGGAAGCCGAAGCTCGCCGAAGGTTCGCGGCCGCGGATCGGCCGGATGTCGTAGCCGGGCCAGGTGAACCGGTTCCACTCGGAGACGATGATCCAGGAACGCTCGGCCGAAAGGCCGAGCTGGCGGCGCACCGCCTCCGGAACTTCGACCGCCTGTTGGTCTCGTCCGGGCGGCCTGGTGGTCATCGGCACGACATGGACCTGGTCGAGACCGTCGACGGATGCCGTGACAAGGACGACGGCGACCGGCCGATCCTTCACGCCCTCGTCGCGGCCCTCCCGATACTCGCGCTCCCAGAGATAGCTGTAGTTGATGACCTCGCCCGGTTTAGGAAGAGCCGAGCTGGGCCTCTGCGTCTTCGCACTCGGGCGCGGGCTCGACGGCCCGGATCGCCGCAAGGGTTTCGTCATCCAGATCCTCCGCGCGGCCCGCGACGCGCTCTCGACGGCGCAGGCGCTCATATTCGTCGATGGGGACCATGACGAAGCGCACGCGACCATTCCGGCTGACGCCGACCGGGCGGATCATCGCCTCGTCGGAGTAGCGGCCGAACTGCTTCTGCAGCTCGCTCGAGGGAACGATTTCCATGCCTTTCGCCATGAGCGGGTGCTCCGGTGCGGTTTTGCGAGTTTCGGGTTCAGCGTGCGAGGATCTGAGCGTCTTGGCGCGTTTCGGTGTCTCGGTTCGATCTGGCAGGTTCAGCGTTTTCGAGTCTGCGGAGCACACGGGCTCCCTATGTTCCGGAAGATAGGTATAATCCGGAGAATCGTCAATTCCCGGGAGATGCGGTGAATGAGCTCGGGACTGGGCAGGCGTGAATCGGCACGCGGCGGTTTCCAGGGCCGGCGCGCAGCGGATGCCAGGGTCCATGAGCATCGGAAGCTTCCAACCCGCCGCCAGGCGGCCGCAGCCGGTGTATTGCCGAACAATCGCTCAGATCCAGCCGCCGTCCACCACATAGGTCTGGCTGGTGCACATGCGGGCGTCGTCCGAGGCCAGGAAGGCGACCATGCGGGCGATGTCGTCCGGCTCGACGAAGCCCTTGAGGCATTGCGACGCCATGATCCGCTCGACGTATTCGGGCGTGTACCAGAGCTTGACCTGCCGCTCGGTCCGGACCGCGCCGGGCAGCACGCAGTTGACGCGGATGCCCTCGGCCCCGAGGTCGCGCGCCAGGCTGCGGGTCAGGCCCTCGATCGCCGCCTTGGCGGTGGTGTAGGCCGGCATGCCGCCCATCCCGGCGCGCCAGGAGATCGAGCCGAAATTGACCACCGAGCCGCCGCCGGCGTCGCGCATCGCCGCCCGCACCGCCTGCACCGCGAAGAACTGGTGCTTCAGGTTCACCGCCAGCCGGTCGTCCCAGTAGTCCGGCGTCACCTCGTCGATGCTGTGGCGCTGGTCGTGCCCGGCATTGTTGACCAGCACCCGGATCGGCCCGGCCGCCGCCTCCGCCGCCCGCACCATGGCGCGCAGCGCGTCGATGTCGCGCAGGTCGCAGGGCAGGAAGGTCGGGGCCGCCAGCCCCTCCCCCGCCAGCCGCTCGACCAGCGCCCGCGACGACTCCGCGTCGATGTCGCAGAACACGACCCGGCTGTTCTGGCGGACGAAATGCTCGACCAGTGCGGCGCCGATGCCGGAGCCGCCGCCGGTGATCAGCACGGCCCGGTCCTGCAGGCTGGGATAGAGGGCGAAGTCGGTCATGATGCGGCCTGGAAAGGGATGGAGGGAATCGGGGTCAGTCCCGGACCAGCGTCAGCTTGCGCTCGAACAGCGCCAGCACCTCCGCCAGGACGTGGCCGCGGCGGAGGCGGTGCCGGCCTTCATAGACGCCGTACTCCGTCCCCTGCGGCCCCACCGTCTTGGCGATGCCGTAGAGCGGACGGTCGTGGCTGTGCCGGAACACGCTGAACACGGCGATGCCGACGCCGTGGTCGATCGCGTAGTCGCGCCACTCGCCGGCGGCGACGCGGTCGAAATAGAGGCCGAGGAGCTGGCCCAGCTCGCCGCGGTTGAAATAGACGCGCCCGCGGCCGCGCCTTATCTGGGAGAGATCGAGAACCTGCGACATGCGCCGGACGGAACGCCTCGACACGGTTGAGTCGGTCAGGCCGAGTGTTGGACAAATCCGGCCGCGCGTCCAGACGGTGCGCGCCCCGATCGCAGCGGAGTCCGATCGCAGCGCCGGTGCATATCGCCTTATCGCCGCCACACCGCTGGATTGTCTTCCCGGAACCAATCGTCTAGGTAAGGCGGCTCGGCCGCGACGCCCGGCCGAGGCGGCGCCCTGTTCGGAACCTTGTGAATGACCGATATCTTCCGCGAAGTCGACGAAGCCCTGCGCGAAGATCGCGTCAAGGCGATCTGGAACCGCTACGGCACGCTGATCATCGCCGGCGCGGTCGCGGTCGTCCTCGGCACCGGCGCCTTCGTCGGCTGGCGCAGCTACAGCCAGAGCCAGGCGCAGTCGCAGACCCGGGCCCTGGTCGACGCCCAGCAGCAGGCCGCCGCCACCCCGCAGAACGCCGCCTCGATCTACGCCGCCGTCGCCGCCGACAGCAGCGCCGACCGTGCCGCCCTGGCCCGTCTCCTGGAGGCCCGCGCCGATCTCGACGCCGGCAAGCGCGACGAGGCCGGCAAGGTCTACCAGCAGATCGCCGGCGACAGCGGCGTCAATACGGTGGTGCGCGACCTCGCCCGCCTCTATTCGGTCATGGCCCGGCTCGACGACGGCGACCCCGCGGCGCTGAACGAGGAGCTGGCGCCGCTGGCGGCCGACGGCGCGCCCTGGCGGGCCGCGGCGCGCGAGCTGCAGGGCCTGCTTGCCCTGCGCCAGAAGGATGCGGCCAAGGCCCGCGAGATCTTCGAGGCGCTGTCGAAGGACCCCGCCTCGCCCCCCGGCGTGCGCAGCCGGGCCGAACAGCTCCTCAGCATTTCGAGCAATTGAGGGACCACCCCATGCGGCGACGCCATCTGCTGCCCCGGCTCTCCATCCTCGCGCTCGCCGGGGTCCTCGGCGCCTGCAGCTGGTTCAAGGAAGCCAAGACGCCGCTGCCGGGCGAACGGATCTCGGTCATCAGCCGCACCGAAGGGCTGGAGCCCGCGGCCGATGCCGGCCAGCCGAGCGTTCTGCCGGCGGTGCGCACCAACCCCGACTGGCGCAACCCGGGCGGCGCGGTGAACCACGTCAACGGCAACCTGGCGCTGAAGATCCCGTTCCAGCGGGCCTGGAGCAGCAGCATCGGCAGCGGCGACAGCAGCAGCGCGGCCCTGCTGACCGGCCCGGTGATCGCCGAGGGCAAGGTCTACATCACCGACGCCTCCGGCCGGCTGAACTCGCTCGACGCCGCCACCGGCCGCTCCCACTGGCGGGTGCGGGTGGCGGATCCGGAGCAGGACAGCGTGCCGATCGGCGGCGGCGCCGCCTATGCCGACGGCACGGTCTACGCCACCACCGGTTTCGGCGAGGCCGTGGCGGTCGACCCGCAGAACGGCGGCCTGATCTGGCGCAGCAAGCTGGCCGGCCCGGTGCGCGGCGCGCCGACCGTGACCCAGGGCCGCGTCGTCACCATCACCGTCGACAACCAGACCGAGGTGCTGGACGCCAAGACCGGCACCCAGGTGTGGAGCCATGCCGGCATCACCGAGGCCTCCGCCCTGCTCGGCAGCGGCAGCCCCGCCGTCGACAACGGCGTGGTGGTGGCGCCCTATTCCTCGGGCGAGCTGTTCGGCCTGCGCATCGAGAACGGCCGGCCGGTGTGGGCCGCCAATGTCGGCGGCGGCGCCGCACGCGCCGCCGGGGCCCTGGCCGGCCTGGCCGACATCACCGCCATGCCGGCGATCGACGGCGACCTGGTGGTCGCGGTCAGCCACGGCAACCAGGCGGTCGGCATCGACATGCGCTCGGGCGCCACGGTCTGGGAGCAGCCGGTCAGCGGGACGCAGATGCCCTGGGTCGCCGGTGACACGATCTATCTGGTCTCCACCGGCGGCGTGGTCGTGGCGCTGGCCCGCAACACCGGCAAGGTGCGCTGGGTCCGCGAGCTGGAGCGCTGGACCGATCCCGAGGACAAGGAAGGCCCGATCACCTGGACCGGCCCGGTGCTGGCCGGCGACACGCTGATCCTGGCCAGCTCGACCGGCGACGGCGTGCTGATCGCGCCCAGGACCGGCGAGGTCACCGGCCATTTCGAGACCGACCCGACGCGGATCGCCCCGGTGGTCGCCGACGGAACCCTGTATATTGTCGGCACCGGCGGCACCCTGACCGCCTATCGCTGAGCAGTCCCGAGCGCATGCCCTTCACCCTCGCCATCATCGGCCGGCCGAATGTCGGCAAGTCGACGCTGTTCAACCGGCTGGTCGGCAAGCGCACCGCGCTGGTCGACGACACGCCGGGGGTGACGCGCGACCGCCGCATCGGCGAGGGCCGGCTGGCCGATCTGAGCTTCCGGGTGATCGACACCGCCGGGCTGGAGGAGGCGTTCGACGACAGCCTCGAGGCGCGGATGCGGCAGCAGACCGAGGCGGCGCTGCGCGAGGCCGATGTCGCGCTGATGCTGATCGACGCCCGCGCCGGGGTGACGCCGCTGGACAAGCACTTCGCGCAATGGCTGCGGCGCCAGGGCGGCAAGGTGCTGCTGCTGGCCAACAAATGCGAGGGCCGCGCCGCCGAGGCCGGGCTGCACGAGGCCTGGGCCCTGGGGCTGGGCGAGCCGATCGCGATCTCCGCCGCCCATGGCGAGGGGCTGGTCGACCTGGTCGACGCGCTGCGGCCGCTGATGCCGGCCGAGGACGAGGACGCGGCCGGGGCCGACGGCGAGGACGACGCGGCGATGCCGGAGGAGGAGGGCGAGGGCGACACGGTCGATCCGGAGCGCGACCTCGCCCGGCCGATCCGCCTCGCCATCATCGGCCGGCCGAATGTCGGCAAGTCGACCCTGATGAACGCCCTGCTGCGCGAGGAGCGGGTGCTGACCGGGCCCGAGGCCGGCATCACCCGCGACGCCATCGGCGTCGACTGGACCTGGCGCGGCCAGGCGATCCATCTGGTCGACACCGCCGGCCTCAGGCGCAAGGCGCGGATCGACAAGGTCGACGACAAGATCGAGTTCATGTCGGTCGGCGACACGCTGGAGACGATCCGGCTGGCCCATGTCTGCGTGCTGCTGCTGGACGCCGGCGCGATCATGGACAAGCAGGACCTGACCATCGCCCGGCACGTGATCGAGGAAGGCCGCGCCCTCGTCATCGCGATCAACAAATGGGACGCGGTCGAGGACCACGCCGCGGCGCTGCGGCAGCTGAGCGACAAGCTGCAGACCTCGATGCCCCAGGTGCGCGGCGTGCCGACCGTCACCATCTCCGCCCTGCGCGGCCAGAAGCTGGACAGGCTGATGGACGCGGTGCTGGACATCCACAAGGTGTGGAACCGCCGGGTCCGCACCGGGCCCTTGAACCGCTGGCTGCCGGCGATGCTGGAGGCGCATCCGCCGCAGCTGGTGCGCGGCCGCCGGCTGAAGATCCGCTACATCACCCAGGTCAAGGCCCGGCCGCCGACCTTCGCCCTGTTCGTGTCCCAGGCGGAAGAGTTCCCGGACAGCTATCTGCGCTATCTGGTGAACGGGCTGCGCGAGAGCTTCGATCTGGCCGGGGTGCCGATCCGGGTGGTGCTGCGCCAGCCGAAGAACCCCTACGCCGACAAGGACTGAGGGCGCCGGCCTTTTGCCGGACGATTGCAATCGGGCCGCGGCGGGGTCACAGTCCCTTCCCTTGCGGGAGGAGACTGGAATGATTCACGAGCTGCGCGTCTATTACGCCGTGCCGGGCAAGCTGCCCGCCGTGCTGAACCGCTTCGAGACCATCACCCTGAAGATCTGGGAGCGCTTCGGCATCCGCCAGGCCGGGTTCTGGACCGTCGAGATCGGCGAGACGAACCAGGCCCTGTACTACCTGCTGGAATGGGAGTCCCTGGCCGAGCGGGAGCAGAAATGGTCCGCCTTCGTGACCGATCCGGAGTGGCTGGAGAAGCGCGCCGGGACCGAGCGCGACGGCCCGATCGTGTCGCACATCACCAACGCCATCCTGAAGCCGACGGCGTTCTCCAAGGTCAAGTAGCCGGCCTGCCGACCGACGGGGGCGGCCGGTTGCGGCCGCCCTTTCCCTTTGCCGGAGAGGACCGATGACCAAAACCTCATCCGACCGGGAGCACTGGGCCCGTGTCGCGCGGGACTGGACGGCCTGGGCGCGGAAGCCGGGCCATGATGCCTTCTGGGCCTATCGCGAGGCGCTGGTCGGCTATATCGGCCGCGGCCCGGGCGAGGCGCTGGACCTCGGCTGCGGCGAGGGCCGGGTGTCGCGCGAGCTGACGGCGCTGGGGTACCGCGTCACCGCCGCCGACACCGTGGCCGAGCTGGTGGAGATCGCGGCCGAAGCCGGCTCCGCCCAGGACTACGCCGTGGCCGACGCCGCCGCCCTGCCCTTCGAGGACGGCCGCTTCGACCTGGTGGTCGCCTACAACATGCTGATGGATGTCGAGGACGTGCCGGGCGCGCTGCGCGAGGTGCGGCGCGTGCTGCGGCCGGGCGGCACTCTGATGGTGTCGCTGGTCCACCCGTTCCGCGACCGCGGCCGCTTTGCCGGGCCGGAGCCGGACGCGCCCTTCGTCTTCGAGGGCAGCTATTACGGCCGCGAGCGCTTCGAGGGCAGCGAGGAGCGCGACGGGCTGCGCATGGATTTCGCCGGCTGGTCGCAGCCGCTCGAGGCCTATGCCGCGGCGCTGGAGGCGGCAGGCCTCGCCATCACCTCGATCCGCGAGCCGCAGCCGGATCGTCCGGACGGCAGCGACCGGCTGCGACAATGGACGCGGCTGCCGCTGTTCCTGTGGCTGAAGGCCCGGCCTCTGCCGTAGGTTGGGTTCGCCGGGCGCACCCAACATCGTTTGCCCGGCCGTCCCTGTTGGGTTCGCGGACGCGAACCCAACCTACGCCAAAATCTTCCCCGGGTTCAGGATGCCCTTCGGGTCCAGCGCCGCCTTCACCGCCGCCATCGCCGCCCGCCGCGCCGGGTCGGCGTAGCGGCGGAAGGCGTCCTGCTTCTCCAGCCCGATGCCGTGCTCGGCGGAGAAGGAGCCGCCGGATTCGGCGAGGCCGTCATAGAGGATCGCCTCGATCCGCGCCTCCGACCCCTCCGGCCAGTCGCCGACCAGCACATGCAGGTTGCCGTCGGCGAGATGGCCGAAGACATAGACCCGCATCGCCGGCGAGAAGGTCGCCGCCAGCTCCGCCCGGATCCGCTCGACATAGGCCGGCAGCCCCGACAGCGGCACCGAGACGTCGAAGGTCTTCACCCCCGGGCAGGCGCGGCCGATCGCGTCGGAATCGTCGCGGATGCGCCAGAACAGCTCGCGCTGCCGCTCGTTCTGCGCCAGGGCGGCGCCGGCGACCGCCCCCTCCTGCCACAGCGCCCCGATCTCCGCCTCCATTGCCGCGGCGATGTCGGTGTCCGGGTCCTGCTCGGCCTCGGTCAGGAGATAGACCGGCGCCGGATCCAGGCCGAAGCCGGACAGGGCCACGCCGTGCTCCTGCGCCACCGTCTCGGCATAGGCGTGCCACATGATCTCCAGCGCCCGCAGCCGGCCCGGGAAGCGGTCGCGCAGCCGCAGGGCCGCGGCCAGCGCCGCCTCGGCCGAGGCGCAGGCGACCAGCGCCGTCGCCGCCGGGGCGACCTGCCGCTCCAGCCGCACGACCGCGCGGGTGACGATGCCGAGCGTGCCCTCCGACCCGGCGATCAGGTCCTTCAGGTCGTAGCCGGTGTTGTTCTTCAGCACCCGCACCAGGTCGGAGACCACGGTGCCGTCGGCGCGCAGGAATTCGAGGCCGAGCACGCGGTGGCGCATGGTGCCGCGGCGGAACGCCTCGATGCCGCCGGCATTGGTCGCGATCATGCCGCCGATGGTGGCGGAGCCGCGGGCGGCGAGATCGATGCCCGGCGTCAGGCCGTGTTCGGCCGCGGCACCCTGCAGCTGCTGCAGCGTCACCCCGGCCTCGACCACGGCAAGGCGGCCGGCGGTGTCGATCTCGACCACCCGGTCGAGCCGGCGGGTGCTGAGCACGATCTGCCCCGGCCGCGAGGCGCCGCCGCCGACCAGCCCGGTGCGGCCGCCATGGGGCACGACGGAGATTCCGGCCTCGTGGCACAGCGCCAGCACCGCCGAGGCCTCGTCCACTGTGCGCGGCGAGGCCTGGACGCCGGCGGCCAGGTTGTCGGGATGATAGCCGGGATGGGCGCCGGCCAGGGCGTCGCCCCGCGCCAGCCCGCCCGGGCCGAGCAGCGCGTCGAGGCGGGCGAGGAAGGCGGCGTCGAGGGTGGAGGAAGCCGGCAAGTTGTCTCTCCATCTGTCATGCCCGGGCTTGACCCGGGCATCCAGAGACTGTCGACATCTTCTGGATTGCCGGGTCAAGCCCGGCAATGACAGCAAACACTAGACGGCCGCTTCCATCCTTTCCGTCACGCCGCCTTGCGCGCGGCGACGAAGACCGACTCGTCGGTGCCCAGCGGCACCGGCTCCGGCCGCTGGCAAACGCTCTCGATGGTGACGTGGCGGCCCTCGGTCGAGGACAGGGCGAACGCCTCCATCACCTCCAGCGCGTGCAGCGCCAGCTCACCGGAGGCGCGGTGCGGCCGGCCCTCGCGGATCGCGACCGCCATGTCGAGCGCGCCGATGATGCGGTAGTCGGCCACCGACCGGCCGTCCTTCAGCGGCCGGTTCGGCGTGCCGAAGGGATGCGCCGCGATGTCGACATCCTGCCAGTCGCCGGCCTGGGCGCTGACCTGCGGCGCGCCGCCGAAGAAGTTCGGGTCGGGCACCAGCAGCGAGCCCTCGGTGCCGTAGATCTCGAACGGGATGCGCTTGTTCTTCCACACGTCCCAGGAGGCGGTGAGCGAGATGTTGGCGCCGCTCTCGAACTCCAGCACCCCGTTGACCGTGGTCGGCACCTCGACCTGGATGATCTGGCCGGCCAAAGGCTCGCTGGTGACCTTGCGGGTCGGATAGCCCTTGGTGGCGACCGCCGCCACCCGCTTCACCGGCCCGAGCAGGTTGATCAGCTGGGTGACGTAGTACGGCCCGATGTCGAGGATCGGCCCGCCGCCCGGCTTGAAGAAGAACTCCGGGTTCGGGTGCCAGCTCTCCATGCCGCGCGAGATCACCGCCGCGGCGCCGCCGACCACCTGGCCGATGCGGCCCTCGTCGATCAGCCGGCGGCAGGCCTGGTGGGCGCCGCCGAGGAAGGTGTCGGGGGCGCAGCCGATGCGCAGGCCGGCCTTTGCCGCGGCCTGGGCCAGGGCGCGGGCGTCGCCCAGCGTCGCCGCCAGCGGCTTCTCCAGATAGACATGCTTGCCGGCGGCGATGATCTGCAGCCCGACCGCGGCATGGGCCAGCGGCACGGTCAGGTTGATGACGATCTCGATCTCCGGGTCGGCCAGCAGCTCGTCGACCGTGAGCGCGGTGACGCCGTATTGCCGGGCCTTGGCTTCGGCCGCTTCGCGCCGCAGGTCGGCGCAGGCCTTGACGCGCACCAGGCTGGATCCGGCGGCGCCGCGGAAATAGGCGTCGCTGATGTTGCCGCAGCCGATGATGCCGAGGGTGACGGGGGTCATGGATGGAGTCTCCGGAGGTGTCTTGGTTGGCCCTTCGTCGGCGTCGCTCTTCCCTTCCCCACCCTGTCATTGCCGGGCTTGACCCGGCAATCCAGAAGGTCTCGACAGTCTCTGGATGCCCGGGTCAAGCCCGGGCATGACAGTAAGGGAATGGAGAGGTCGGTGCCGACGAAGATCCTTCAGGTCAGGCCGGCAGGCCCTTGAGGAAGTCGAAGCTGGCCTTGGCGAAGGCGTCGGGGTGCTTGGGGTTGTCGTGCTCGACCACCATCCACTCGGCGCCCGCCGACCGGCATTCGCGCCACAGCCGCGGCCAGTCCAGCGTGCCGGTGCCGACATCGGTCCAGCCGTCCTCGTCGGTCTTCTGGCCGGCCGGGGCGATGTCCTTGACATGGGCCGACGTCACCCGCGCCTTCTCCTTCGCCAGCCAGTCGGACGGGTTGGCCCCGCCGCGTGCCAGCCAGGCGACGTCGACCTGCCAGGTCAGCGGATGGCCGTCGGCGCCGTCGAAGAAATGGGCCAGCGCCGGGCGGCCGTCCGCCATCGCTTCCAGCTCCCAATGGTGGTTGTGGTAGCCGAGCTTGATGCCGCGGTCGGCCAGCCGGGCGGCGAACTCGCCGAGCTCCTGCCCCGCCTGGCGCCAACGGGCGCCGTCGCCCTTGCGCTCGTCGGCCGGCAGGGCCGGCATGAACAGCTGGGTCAGGCCGACGGTCCTGGCACCCTCGACCACCCAGTCCAGCCGATCGCGCAGCGCCGGCAGGCCGATATGGCCGGAGGACGCGGTCAGGCCGCGGGAATCGAGCTTGCGGCGGGTGCCGGCGGCATCGTCGAAATGCGACTGGATCGTCTCGACATGGCGGTAGCCGGCGGCGGCCACGGCGTCGAGCTGCTTGTCGAGATCGCCGTAGTTGCGGAGGCTGTAGAGCTGGATGGAGATCACATCCGGAGTGGACATCGCTTCCTCTGGGGTTTGAAGCCGGTCTGGGGCCGGCGTCTGGTCGCCGGCTTTGCCGGCGGTCTTGTCCCGGGGGCCGGCCTTACAGCCGGCGCTCGGTCTGGGTGCTGAACAGGGAGGCCTTGGACAGGTCGAGCGTCAGCCGGGCGCCGCCCGGCAGCGCCCGCGCCCGGTCCGGTGGCAGGCGGACGGAGACGCGCTTGCCGGCGAGTTCGAACCAGGCCAGCGTGTCGGCGCCCATCGGCTCGGTGAAGAGCAGCGGCGCCTCCACCGGCACGCCCGGCGCGCCGTCATCGGCCAGGCCGATATCCTCCGGCCGGAAGCCGAGCACGATCTCGTTCCCGGCCGCGGGCTCGGACAGGAAGGGATAGGCCCCGAGCGGCAGGTCGTGGCCGTCGATCCGGGCGGCCATGCCGTCGGACGGCACCACCGTCCCGGGCAGGAAGTTCATCGCCGGGGAGCCGACGAAGCCGGCCACGAACAGGGAGGCCGGTTTCTCGTACAGCGTCTGCGGGTCGGCATACTGCTCGACCTGCCCGCCCTTCATCACCGCGATGCGGGTCGCCAGCGTCATCGCCTCAACCTGGTCGTGGGTGACGTAGATGATGGTCGAGCCGAGCTCCTGGTGCAGGCGCTTGATCTCGACCCGCATCTCGGTGCGCAGCTTGGCGTCGAGATTGGACAAGGGCTCGTCGAACAGGAACACCTGGGCGTCGCGCACCAGGGCCCGGCCGATCGCCACGCGCTGGCGCTGCCCGCCCGAGAGCTGCCCCGGCTTGCGGTCCAGGAGCTCGCGGATCTGCAGCAGGTCGGCGGCCCAGGCGACGCGCTTCTCCACCTCCTCCTTCGCCACGCGGTTGACGCGCAGCCCGAAGGACAGGTTCCTGCGCACCGTCATGGTCGGGTACAGGGCGTAGGACTGGAACACCATGGCCAGGCCGCGCGCGCTCGGCTCTGCGTCGGTGACGTCGACGCCGCCGATCACGATCTCGCCGGAATCGACGTCGTCGAGGCCGGCGATGGCGTTGAGCAGGGTGGACTTGCCGCAGCCGGACGGGCCGAGCAGCACGGTGAAGGCGCCGGGATCGACGTCGATGTCGATCTCGCGCAGCACGTGCAGCGGGCCGTAGGACTTGTTCAGGCGTCGGATGGAAATGCCGGAGGACATGGGCTTACCCCTTCACGGCGCCCGAGGCGATGCCGCGGACGAAGTACCGGCCGGAGAGGAAGTAGACGACCAGGGGCGGGATCGCCGCCAGCAGCGTCGCCGCCATGTCGACATTGTATTCGACCTCTCCGGTCGTGGTGTTGACGATGTTGTTGAGCTGGACCGTCATCGGCAGGTTCTCGCGGCCGGCGAAGATCAGGCCGAGCAGATAGTCGTTCCAGATGCCGGTGACCTGCAGGATCAGCGCCACCATCAGGATGTTCAGCGACATCGGCAGCATGATCTGCAGGAAGATGCGGAAGAAGCCGGCGCCGTCGACCCGCGCGGCCTTGACCAGCTCCTCCGGCAGGCCGGCGTAGAAGTTGCGGAAGATCAGGGTCAGCACCGGCAGGCCGAAGATGACGTGGATCAGCACGATCCCCGGCAGGGTGCCGTAGAGCGACAGGGTCGAGAACACCTTCACCAGGGGGTAGAGGATCACCTGGTAGGGAATGAAGGCGCCCAGCATCAGCAGCGTCAGGATCAGGTTGGCGCCGCGGAAGCGCCACTGCGCCAGGGCGTAGCCGTTCAGCGCGCTGACCAGGATCGACAGGATCACGCTCGGCACCAGGATCTTGACCGAGTTCCAGAAGCCGACATGCAGCCCGTCGCAGAACAGGCCGGTGCAGGCCGAGAACCAGGCCTTGTCCCAGGCCTCCAGCGTCGGCGCCGCCGGCAGGGCGAAAAGCGAGCCCTGGCGGATCTCGTCCATCGGCTTCAGCGAGGTGTTGAAGGCGATCAGCAGCGGGATGGCGAAGAACAGCGCCGAGACCACCAGGAAGGCGTAGAGCCCGAGGCGCCCGGCGGTGCCATGCGAAGGGGCGCGGCGGCGGGCGGCGCGCGGGATGGCGCCGGCGACGGCGTCGGTCATCGGTTCCTCCGCCCGAGTTCGATGTAGAGATAGGGGGCGAGCGCCGCCAGCACCGCGGTCAGCATGATCACCGCGCCGGCCGAGGCGAGGCCGACATTGGCGCGCTCGAAGGTCAGGTCGACCACGAACTTGGCCGGCATGTCGGTGGCGTTGCCGGGGCCGCCATTGGTCATGGCGACGACCAGGTCGTAGCTCTTCACCACCGCGATCGCGAGCAGGACGAAGCAGGTGACGATCAGGGGCCGCAGCATCGGCAGCACGATCGAGACATAGGTGCGCCAGCGCGGGATGCCCTCGACCCGGGCGGCGCGCCAGATCTCGTGGTCGATGCCGCGCAGCCCGGCCAGCATGATCGCCATGATCAGGCCGGAGGAATGCCAGATCGCGGCGACGACCAGGGTGTAGATCGCCCGGTCGCGGTCGACGATCCAGTCGAAGGTGAAGCTCTCCCAGCCCAGGTCGCGGACGAAGTCCTGCAGCCCCATGGTCGGGTTGAGGAACCAGCGCCAGGCCAGGCCGGTGACGATGAAGGACATCGACAGCGGGTACAGGAAGACGGTGCGGAACGCCCCTTCGAACCGGACCTTCTGGTCGATCAGCACGGCCAGCAGCGTTCCGAAAAGCAGCGCCCCGACGATGAACAGCCCGCCGAACACGAACATGTTGCTGAAGGCGGTGTGCCAGCGCGCGGTCCCGAACAGGCGCACATACTGCCCGATGCCGGCGAAGCTGTAGTTCGGCACCAGCCCGGAGCGCGTGAAGGAGATGTAGATCGTCCACAGGATCGCGCCGTAGAAGCACACCGCCATGATCAGGACGGTGGGCGCGAGCATGGCCTTGGCCGCCGGGTAACGGATGCGGAGCGCGGACATGGTCCCTCCCGGTTGGCTCCCGGCGGCGGACCGCCGGGAGCGCTGGGGATCAGAGATCGGCGTTGGCGACGATGTCGGCGAACTGCTTGGCCGCGTCCGCCGCCGACATCTCCGGCGTGTTCCAGAACAGGGTGATCAGGTCGTTGATCTGGCCCTCGACGTCGTTGCTGAAGCCCAGCGCGGTGTTGGGGATCTGGTTGTTCACATCCGCCAGCACCTTCTGGCCCGCCTGGGCGCAGGGGTCGAGCGTGCCGACATCGGCGTCGAGCCGGGCCGGCAGCGCGCCCTTGAACTGGTTGAACTTGACCTGCAGCGCCGGGTCCATCATCACCTCGGCCAAGAGCTTCTGCGCCTTGGCCTTGGCCTCGTCGTTGATCTTCGGGAAGACGAAGACATCGACGGTCAGGATGTAGGCGTCCTGCGTGCCCGGGGCCAGGACGCAGCCGAACTCCTTGCCCGGGGTCAGCCCGGCGGCGGCGAACTCGCCCTTGGCCCAGTCGCCCATGATCTGCATCGCCGCCTTGTTGGTGGCGACCAGCATGGTGGTGTCGTTCCACTTCCGGCCGTTGTGGCCCTCGTCGACATAGCCCTTGAGGCGGCGCAGCGTCTCGAACGCCTTCACCGTGCCGGGACCGCCGGCGAGGTCGGCGTCGTGGTCGACATAGATCTTGCGGTAGGTGTCCTTGCCGGCGGTGCCGGCCAGGACGGCGCCGAACAGCAGCCCTTCCTGCCACGGCTCGCCGCCGAGGCCGAAGGCGATGTAGCCCTTGGCCTTGATCTTGTCGGCGACCGTGAAGAACTCGTCCCAGGTCTTGGGCGGCTCGACCCCGACCTCGGAGAAGATCTTGGTCGAGTACCACATCCAGTTGTTGCCGTGGATGTCGGTCGGCACCGCCACCATGTGCCCGTCATAGGTGGCGTTCTTGACGATCAGCGGCGGCAGCACCTTCTCCCAGCCGCCCGCGGCGGCGAGGTCGTCGAGCTCGGTCAGGAGCCCCTCCTCCGCCAGCTTGCGCACGGCGACGCCGATGTTCCACTGCGCCGCCGACGGCGGGTCGCCGCCGGCGATCCGGTTCATGGCCGAGGCGCGCGCCGCGGTGCCGCCGACCACGGCGCTGTCGATCCAGGTGCCGCCGCGCTTCTTGAACTCCTCGGCGAACACCCCGATCGCCTTGGATTCGCCGCCGCTGGTCCACCAATGGACCACGTCGACCGTCTGCGCGGTTGCCGTTCCTGCTGCTCCCGCCGCTATTGCACCGCAAAAAGCCGCGGACAACAGAAGTCGTTGAGGAAAATACATAAGATTCCTCCCTCGATTTATTCGGTTTACCGGCCTATCGAACCCATCACCGCCCGCAGAACGGGTGGCGAACACTGGAACTGCAGCGCATTCCGTATTTTGACCGGATCGTACAATCGATTACATTGAGGCGTCAACCGCGGAATCGAGGAACGAATATTGTCCTCCCCCATGAACGGGCGGAACCGCACCCGGATGGTCGACATCGCCCGGCTGGCCGGGGTTTCGGTGGCGACGGTGAGCCGGGCGCTGACCGGATCGCCCCTGGTCACGGCCGAGACGCGCGAGCGGATCGAGGCGGCGGTGCGCCAGACCGGCTATGCCGTGAACCCGCTGGCGCGCGGCCTGCGCCGGCAGGAGGCGCGGCAGATCCTGGTGCTGGTGCCGGACATCGGCAACCCGTTCTTCTCCGAGGTGCTGCTGGGAATCGAGGAGGAGGCGGCGGCGCGCGGCTTCAGCATGCTGGTCGGCAACACCGCCAAGGACCCGGCGCGCGAGGACCGGCATGCCGGCCAGATGCTGACCGGCGCGGTCGACGGGCTGATCCTGGTGAACGGCCGGCTGCCGCCGCGGCTGCTGCGCGACCGCGACTTCGACGGCCGCATCGTGGCGGTGTCGGAGGCCATCCCCGGCGGACGGGTGCCGGTGGTCGGCATCGACAACGCGGCCGCGGCGGCCGCGGTCGTGGCCCATCTGGCCGGGCTGGGCCACCGCCGCATCGGCCACATCGCCGGGCCGCAGAGCAACATCCTGACGCGGCAGCGCCTGGCCGGCTACGGCGCCGGGCTGCGCGCCGCCGGCCTCCGCGACGAGCCGGATCTGGTCCGCCACGGCGACTTCACCATCCCGAGCGGCGAGTCGGCGATGACGGCGCTGCTGGACCTCCCCGCCCCGCCGACTGCGGTGTTCTGCAGCAACGACGAGATGGCGATCGGGGCGATCCGGGCGCTGCGCATCACCGGGCGCGAGGCGCCGCGCGACGTGGCCGTGGCCGGGTTCGACGACATCCAGTTCGCCGGCACCTACGAGCCGCCGCTGACCACGATCCGCCAGCCGCGCCGCCGCATGGGGGTAGAGGCGATGGCCCTCTTGGGCCGCCGCATCGCCGGCGAGCCCGGCGCCGGCGGCGACGTCACCCTGCCCTTCGCGCTGGTGGAGCGGAGGAGCAGCATGGGGTAAGCGACTCGCCCCTTCCATATTGACGCCGCCCCCGTTCCCGGCTTTAGCTGTTAGAACGCAATAACGCTACATGCTTCGTTATTGCGGAATAACAGGAGGCCGGGATGACCGACATGCTGGTCAAGCTCTATGCGCTGGAGCCGCCGACGGAGTCGCGCGCGGCGATGGCCGCTGCCGGCATCACCATCCGCCCTGCCATCGCGCCGGAGAAGCGCGCCGTCGCCCGCTGGGTGGCGGAGCGCTTCGGCGACCGCTGGGCCAGCGAGGTCGAGATCGCCTTCGCCCACCAGCCGGTCGGCTGCCTGGTCGCGGTCCGGGATGGCGCCCTGCTGGGCTTCGCCTGCCACAACGCCACCGCCATCGGCTTCTTCGGCCCCACCGGCGTCGACCCCGGCCAGCGCGGCAAGGGGATCGGCGAGGCGCTGCTGCGCGAGACCATGGAGGGGATGCGCCACCTCGGCCACGCCTACGCCATCATCGGCGGCGCCGGGCCGGTCGCATTCTACGAGAAAATCGTCGGGGCGATCGAGATTCCGGGTTCCACAAGTGGTCTATACCACGGCATGATACGGCCCGAGACGGATTGATCCGGAGGCACGGCCCCGATCGCACCGGGCCGGCCCCGCCGCAGAGACGGGAGGTTCTCAGACGTGACCGCATCCAGGCCCGGCCGGCCCCTCGCGCTCGTCCTTGGCATCCAGCGGCCGACCCTGTCGGCGGACGAGCTGGCCTTCTTCCGTGAGGCCAACCCCTACGGCCTGTTCCTCGGCCGCCGCAACATGAAGGACCCGCAGCAGCTGCGCGCTTTGTGCGCCGCCTTCCGCGAGGCGGTGGGCCGGCCGGATGCGCCGGTGCTGACCGACCAGGAGGGCGGCCGCGTCTCACATCTCGATTCCGGCGCCTGGCCGCTGTTCCGCAGCTTCCGCAGCTTCGGCCGGCTGGCGGAGAAGGATCTGCCGGCGGCGAAACGGGCCATCCGCCTGTCCTCGGTCGCCATGGGCCGGATGATGCGCGAGGTCGGGCTGAACAGCGCCTGCTCGCCGGTGCTCGACCTGCTCATGCCCGGCGCCGACGCGGTGATCGGCGAGCGCGCCTTCGGCGGCGATCCGGAGCTGGTGGCGGCGCTGGGGCGGGAGGTCGTCGACGGCTTCCTCGAGGTCGGGCTGATGCCGGTGATGAAGCACATCCCCGGCCATGGCCGCGCCACCGAGGACAGCCACAGGACCCGGCCGGTGGTGACCGCCGACGCGGCGACCCTGGATGCCACCGACTTCCTGCCCTTCGCCCGGCTGCGCGACACGCCCTGGGCGATGGTCAGCCACGTCGTCTACAGCGCCTTCGACCCCGACCGCCCGGCCTCGGTGTCGCCGGTGATCACCCGGGAGGTGATCCGCGGCCGCCTGGGCTTCGACGGCGTGCTGATCTCCGACTGCGTGTTCATGAACTCGCTGCAGGGCGAGGTGCACGACCGCGTCGCCCAGGTGCTGGACGGCGGCTGCGACATCGCCCTGCACTGCCATGGCGAGCTGCCGGAGATGCAGCGCGCCGCCGCCCGGGCCCGGCCGCTGGACGACGCCGCGGCCGCCCGGCTGGACGCGGCGGAGCGGCGCCTGGGCGCCGCCCCGGCCGACGTCACGGCGCTGCACGCCGAGGTCGAGGCCCTGCTGGCCGCGGCCTGATCCTGACGGACCGCCGGCCCGTCCCGCGGGGCCGGCGCATCGACGATCAACGATAAAACAGACGCATGGAGGCCAATGTCATGAGGCAGAAGAAGTCGGCATTCCTGCTCGCGGCCGCGCTGCTGGCGGCGTCGAGCGCCACGGCCCTCGCCCAGTCCGTCCTGACGATGCATATCGAGGAGGAGACGAACTGGGTGCGGAACTTCAACCCGTTCAACCGCACCGCGTACCGGCAGAGCACGATGGATTTCATCTACGAGCCGCTGGTCGTGTTCAGCAAGGCGCAGAACAACAAGCCCTACTACCGGCTGGCCACGGCGATGAGCCTGGCCGACGACCTGAAGGCGGTGACCTTCGACCTGCGCGAGAACGTGCAGTGGTCGGACGGCAAGCCCTTCACCGCCGACGACGTGATCTTCAGCTTCGAGCTGATGAAGACATTCCCGGCGCTGGATTTCAACAGCATCTGGCAGGTGATCTCCGGAGTCGAGAAGCTGAGCCCGACCAAGGTGAGGTTCACCTTCAAGGAGCCGACCGCCCTGGGCCCGGAGAAGATCGTCGAGATGCCGATCATCGCCCAGCACGCCTGGAAGGACGTGGCCGATCCGGTCACCTATCTGAACGAGACCCCGGTCGGCACCGGGCCGATGACCGAGATCGCCCGCTTCACCCCGCAGGTCTACGAGCAGTGCCGCAACCCGCATTACTGGGACGCGGCGTCGCTGAAGGTGGACTGCCTTCGCTTCCCGCAGATCGCCAGCAACGACCAGGCGCTGACGGCGGCCAATGCCGGGGAGCTGGACTGGTTCGCCTCCTTCCTGCCGGACATCGACAAGACCTATGTCGCCGCCGACAAGGACCATCACGGCTACTGGTTCCCGCCAGGCAGCCTGGTGGCGGTGATCATGAACCTGGAGAGCCCGGATCCGGCCCATCGCAAGGCCTTCGACAGCGTCGACTTCCGCCGCGCCGTCAGCATGGCGATGGACCGCGACGCCATGGTCAACGTCGCCGGCTACGGCTATCCGACCCTGAACGACGATCCCGGCACCTTCGGCAAGCGCTTCGAGGGCTGGGCCGACCCGAAGGTGAAGGAGACCTACGGCAAGTATACCCAGTACGACCTGGAAGCGGCCAAGGCGCTGCTGGACCAGGCCGGCTTCAAGGACAAGGACGGCGACGGCTTCCGCGACACGCCGGACGGCGAGAAGCTGTCCTTCGACCTGATCGTGCCGAACGGCTGGACCGACTGGATCAGCACCTCGCAGATCGCGATCGAGGGCCTCAACGAGATCGGCATCGACGTCAAGCTGGCGACGCCGGACGGCGCGGCCTGGCGCCAGAGCCTGCTGGACGGCAGCTTCGACATGGCGCTGAACTCCTGGTATGTCGGCGCCACGCCCTACTACCAGATGGACGACGCCTTCCATTCCCGCAACAAGGGCAAGACCCGGTTCGCGGCGCAGCGCTTCTTCGACCCGAAGCTGGACCAGCTGCTGGACGCCTATACCCAGACCACCGACGACACCAGGCGCAAGGACCTGCTGGACCAGGCGCAGACGCTGCTGGCGGAGAAGCTGCCGGTGGTGCCGATCTACAACAACCCGATCTGGTACGAGTACAACTCGAAGCGGTTCACCGGCTGGGCCACCGCCGACAACCCCTTCGTCAGCCCGCAGAACTACGACCCCAACCACGAGCGGCTGCTGCACCTGCTGGCGCTGAAGCCGGTTCAGTAAGGACACCGTCCGGCGCGGGGCCGACGGCCGGCCCCGCGCCACCCCTGCCCCCGCATCCGAGGACCGGGAATGGCCTTCGTCGCCCGACGACTGTTCTTCTACCTGGTCGCCTTCCTGGTGGCCGCGAGCATCAACTTCCTGATCCCGCGGCTGATGCCGGGCGACCCGATCGACATCATGTTCTCGCAGTCCGGCACAAGGCTGTCGGTCGAGAACCTGGCGGCGCTGAAGGCCACCTTCGGCTTCGTCGACGGACCCTTGTGGCAGCAGTACCTGACCTATCTGGGCAGCGTCTTTACCGGCGATCTCGGCGTCTCGGTGAAGTACTTCCCGATCCCCGTCTCCGACGTTCTGGGCCGCGCCCTGGTCTGGACCCTGGTGCTGATGGGCGGGGCGACGCTCCTGAGCTTCGCGCTCGGCACCCTGCTCGGCATCGTCGCCGCCTGGCGCCGCGGCAGCCGCTTCGACGTCGCGGTGTCGACCACCGCCATCGTCTCCACCGCCACCCCGGCGGTGGTGGTGGCGCTGTTCGGGCTGTTCGTCTTCGGCTTCACCCTGCAGTGGTTCCCGACCGGCTACGCCGCCGACACCTCGATCGACCCCGCCTTCTCCGCCGAATACATCCTCAGCGTGATGTACCACGCGATCCTGCCGGTCATCACGCTGTCGGTGGTGCTGACCGGGGACTTCCTGGTCACCATGCGCAACAACATGATCAACCTGCTGGGCGAGGACTACATCACCATGGGCCGGGCCAAGGGCCTGGCCGACCGGCGGGTGATGCTGATGTACGGCGCCCGCAATGCCCTTCTGCCCGGCGTCACCAACCTGGCCATCGCCATCGGCAAGATCCTGGGCGGGTCGCTGGTGACCGAGGTGGTGTTCAACTATCCCGGCCTCGGCAACACCCTCTACAAGGCGATCCTCGGGCGCGACTATCCGGTGATCCAGGGCCAGCTGCTGATCATGACCCTGGCGATGCTGACCGCGAACTTCCTGGCCGACATCGCCTATGCCCGGCTCGACCCCCGGCTGCGCAGGAGCTGAACCATGCGGATGATCCTGGCCGCCCTGTCCAACCGCAAGGCCGCGATCGGCCTGTTCATCGTCACCTTCCTGGTGGTGATGGCGCTGATCGCGCCACTGTTGACCGACTACAACCCGTCGCGCCGGGTCGGCCGGCCGCATGAGCCGCCCTCGGCCACCCATGTGCTGGGCACCACCCGCAACGGCTACGACGTCTTCTCCCAGCTGGTCTACGGCGCCCGCACCTCGCTGGCGGTCGGCTTCGGCGCCGGGCTGCTGATCACCGTGATCGGCACCGCGGTCGGCATCGCCGCCGGCTATCTCGGCGGCAAGACCGACGAGGCGCTGAACTTCGCCACCAATGTCGTGCTGGTGATCCCGAACCTGCCCCTGCTGCTGGTGCTGGCCGCCTTCATCGGCCAGGCCAGCCCGCTGGTCATCGCCCTGATCATCGGCGCCACGTCCTGGGCCTGGGGCGCGCGGGTGACCCGGGCCCAGACCTTCGCGCTCAGGGAGAAGGAGTTCGTGCGCTCGGCCGAGATGATCGGCGAGCCGCGCTGGCGCATCATGCTGGTCGAGCTGCTGCCGAACCTGGTGTCGATCGTCGGCATCAACTTCATCGGCAGCGTGATCTATTCCGTGATCACGGAGGCGACGCTGGAGTTCCTCGGCCTCGGCGACCCGCAGACCATCTCCTGGGGCATCATGCTGTTCAACGCCCAGAACGCTTCGGCCATGGCCGTCGGGGCATGGTGGGAGCTGTTGTCCCCCTGCGCCGTCCTGGCCCTGCTCGGCGCCGGGCTGTCGCTGATGAACTTCGCCATCGACGAGGTCGCCAACCCGCAGCTGCGCATCGGCCGGTCGATGGCGCGCTGGAAGCGGCTGGCCCGGCTGCGGGAGGCGCGGCCGTGAGCCCGGATATGAGCGTGGTTCCGCCCAAGCCGCTGCTGTCGGTGCAGGGTCTGACCATCGACTATGTCGGCGACCGCGGCGACTTCCGGGCGGTCGACGACGTCAGCTTCGAGATCGGCCGCGGCGAGGTGTTCGGCCTGGCCGGCGAATCCGGCTGCGGCAAGAGCACCATCGCCTTCGCCATCACCCGGCTGCACAAGCCGCCCGCCCTGATCAGCGGCGGCGAGATCCGCTTCGGCGGCCAGGACGTGCTGCGCCTGGACGGCGAGGCGCTGCGCCGCTTCCGCTGGCACGAGGTCGGCATGGTGTTCCAGAGCGCGATGAACGCGCTGAACCCGGTGCTGACGGTCGAGGCCCAGTTCCGCGACGTGCTGGCCGCCCACACCGGCTGCAGCCGGGCCGAGGCGCATGACCGCGCGGTCGAGCTGATGCGCATGGTCGACATCGACCCGGCGCGGCTGCGCGACTATCCGCACCAGTTCTCCGGCGGCATGCGCCAGCGCATCGTCATCGCCATCTGCCTGGCCCTGAACCCGAAGCTGATCGTGATGGACGAGCCGACCACGGCGCTCGACGTCGTGGTCCAGCGCGAGATCCTGCAGCAGATCGACGGGCTGCGCCGCAGGCTCGGCTTCTCGATCCTGTTCATCACCCACGACCTCAGCCTGATGGTGCAGTTCTGCGACCGCATCGGCGTGATGCTGAAGGGCAGGCTGGTCGAGGTCGGGGCGGCGCAGCAGATCTTCCGCGCGCCTGCTCATGACTACACGCGGAAGCTCTGGGCCTCCTTCCCCTCGGTGCACGGGGCCCGGCGCACGGCGCTGCAGGACGCGGCGGAGGCGACGCCATGACCCCCCTCCTCGCGCTGGAGCGCGTCGGCAAGCGCTTCGGCCCGCTGCAGGCGCTGGACGACGTCTCGATCGACCTCCATGCCGGCCGGGCCCTGGCGCTGGTCGGCGAATCCGGCAGCGGTAAGACCACCTGCGCCCGCATCCTGATGCTGCAGCACCAGCCGACATCGGGCCGGGTGCTGTTCCGCGGCCGCGACGTCGCCGCGTTGCACGGCACGGCCGAGCTGCTGGCCTATCGCCGCGCCGTGCAGATGGTGTTCCAGGACCCGTTCGGGTCGCTGAACCCGGTCCACACCATCTTCCACCACATCGCCCGCCCCCTCGCCCTCCATGCCGGCATCGCCGACCGCAAAGCGCTGAACGCCCGGGTGATGGAGCTGCTGGCGGCGGTGGAGCTGGAGCCGGAGACGACGGCGCCGAAATACCCGCACCAGCTGTCCGGCGGGCAGCGGCAGCGGGTCAACATCGCCCGCACCCTGGCGGTCGGGGCCGAGGTGGTGCTGGCGGACGAGCCGACCTCGATGCTCGACGTCTCGATCCGGCTCGACGTGCTCAACCTGCTGGAAAGGATGAAGCGCGAGCGCGGCATGGCCTTCCTCTACATCACCCACGACATCGCCACGGCGCGCTACGTCGCCGAGGAGATCGCGGTGATGTATGCCGGCCGGATCGTCGAATGGGGCGACACCGGCGCAGTGATCGATGCGCCGCAGCACCCCTACACCCAGCTCTTGCTCTCCGCCGTGCCGGACCCGGAGCGGCCGTTCGACGGCGAGGCGTCGCAGCTGCAGGCCGACCTCGTCGCCCGGGCTCGCGATGCCGCGCGGATGACGGGCGGCGTGCGCCAGATCGCCGGCAACCACTTCGTCCGCGCGGCGTAGCGTCAAGACTCAGCCGGGCCAGGTCGTCCTTCAGGCACCGGCGGTCTCCGTGGGAGCTTCGGCGAGGAGGCGGGCGCGCGCTTCCACGGCCGCCCTGACAGATGTGACAAGCTGTTCCGGAAACCCGCGCGGTAACGACGCAATGACGGCGCCGGTCTGTTTTACCGCGTTCTCGGCAAGATCTTTGAAAATGGCCTGCATCAGCGGCGTGCCGACGCCGGCCAGCGCGGCGGTCTGCAGGAAGTGGCGGGGCATGATGGCATCGACCGGGTAGTGCCGGTTCCGTCCTACGGACATGGCGAGCTTGAACTCCTTGTGCCGGATTTGGCCGCCATCGAGGCTCGGCTGCGCGGTCAGAACGTCGTAGAGCCGGGTCAGGCGGAAACGCCCGCCGGGGCCCAGAGCAATGCTGAAGTTCTTGGCATGGCCGTCCGTGGCCCCAATCATCCAGAAAAGAATGCAGGCGCGCATGAATGTGGCGATGTCGTCATCGGGCGTGTCGCTGCCTTTGAGGAGCTGGATGATGTCGCGCATTCCCGGACCGCCCTCGGACTGGTACTTGCGCGTGGGCGGCACGGAGAGAGCCTGACAGATATCTTCCTGCGGCAGGCGCAATAGGCGGCCGTCTTTTGTCCAGCGGCGGTCGAAACGTTCGACAACGAGCGTCCGCCGCCCCCCGAAATCGGCGATTTCGGCATCAGCCGTCGGCACGCCGAGGGCGGCGAGCAGCTTCAGGCAGAGAAACTCGTTCTCAACGCTATTCGATAGGTCGATGCCGTTCGGCAGCTGACCGATCTGCGGCTTGAGAATGTGTGTGGTGGCGGTTGTGCCAACCGGTTTGAGCCACTGGCCGTTCATCCGCAGCAGGGCGGTCTTTTCCTGCGCGCCCGCGATCGAGATGCGAAAGTCCTCGTCCTCGCCCATGCCCAGCGGCGCGCTTGCCAGATTGTTGACGATCGCAGCGACCTCTTCGTCGCTGACTGGCTTGCCGTCGACAGCGCCGGCCGGACCGGGGTCGATACCGCCCGGAAGAAATTGCAGTGCGCCTGCACAGTCACGGCCGAGGGCCGCCAGCAGGCTGTAGGCGTCGGTGCCGCGCGCCCCGACGCGCTCGGCGACGCGCCTGCGGATGGCGTCGCTGTCCGGGAGCAGGTTGTCGAAGACGTTAATGACCGGCACGCCGACATAGCGATCCTCGCGCAAGGGCAGCGAGAGCGAGACCGGAAAGGTGCTCTCCCAGTCGAGCCAGTCGCGGGCGTACTGGAAATCGATCGCGCCGGTGGATTCGCGACGCAGTACGCCGACAAGGCGTCCGTTCAGGAAAACGTTCAGGGGCACATGGGCCCGGCGGCGCGCCATCAGAACAGGTCCTCGATATCGGCGGCGCTCGCCTTGCTGCGGGGGCGGACGACAAGCTCAAGGTCAAGGGCGGACAGGGCGGCCATCAGCGTGCGCAGTTGGACGGCGGGCTGCCCGGCTTCCAGGCGAGAGACCGTGGCCTGCCGCAAATGGATATGCTCGCCGAGCGCTCCCTGCGTCAGGCCGGCCTGTTTGCGGGCCCGGCGCAAGATGGCACCGAGCTGATTTTCGCTGCGTGCGATCTGGTCCGCCATGAGAACCTCCACGTCAAGAGATATACGTGAAGGCGTATTATGAATCAATATACGGGGTCGCGCATAAAATTTCTATATACCCGAACCCGTATAATAGACACATATACGCGGATCCGTATATACGCCTCCTGCCTGCCAAGCTAGGAGCAATCATCTCACCGTCAGCCTGCCTGACTGACGACCGGACAAGGCTCGAAACCGATCCGACGATTCAGGCTTGCCGTCGCCCGGCCTCCTCGCTTACCGTGTTTGAGAAATCGGTTTCTCACATCAATGAACAAGTCCAAAGGAACGGGCGTGAGAAACCACTTTCTCAACAGGATGCGACCGGGCTCGGCATGGACCAGAGGTCACCACGATCCGCTCCGAACGGGCCCGGCCGGCCGGTGACCTTGCGCGACGTGGCGCGGGCCGCCGGGGTCAGTGTCGCCACCGCGTCCAAGGCGCTGAACGGCCACGGCCGGATGGCGGAGGAGACGCGGGAGCGGATCCGGCAGGCGGCCAAGGCGCTGGGCTTCCGGCCGAACGGGCTGGCGCAGAGCCTGTCGCGACAACGCAGCTTCACCGTCGGGCTGCTGACCAACGACACCTATGGCCGCTTCACCCTGCCGGTGATGGCCGGCATCGCCGACGCGCTGGTCGACAACGGCGTCTCGGTCTTCCTGTGCAACATCGAGGACGACCCTAGGCTGGCCCAGACCCATGTCGACGCCATGCTGGAGAAGCGGGTCGACGGCATCATCGCCTCGGGCAAGCGGATCGACCGCCATCTGCCGGTCGACCTGTCGAACCTGGGTATCCCGGTGATCTACGCCTTCACCGAGCCCGACCCGGAGTCGATCGGCTTCGTCTCCGACGACGAGGCCGGGGCGCGGCTGGCGGTCGAGCACCTCGCCCGGCTGGGGCGGCGCCGCATCGCCCATGTCACCGGCCCGTCCAGCTTCCGCGTCGTGCACCAGCGGGCCAAGGCCTATCGCGACGTGCTGCGCGAGGCCGGGCTGGAGGAGCCCGAGCAGGGCGTGCTGACCGGACACTGGACCGAGGCCTGGGGGCATGAGGCCGCCGGCTACCTGTTCGACGGCATCGGCCGGCCGCCCGACGCGGTGTTCTGCGGCAACGACCAGATCGCCCGCGGCGTGGTCGACGCGCTGCGCGAGCGCGGCCGCCGCGTGCCGGACGACGTCGCCGTGATCGGCTTCGACAACTGGGAGATCGTCGCCGCGGCGACGCGCCCGCCGCTGACCACGGTCGACATGAACCTGAAGCAGCTGGGCCGCGAGGCCGGGTTGACCCTGCTGAAGCTGGTCGACCGCGAGCCGATCGAACCGGGCATCCGCAAGCTGCCCTGCCGCCTGGTGGTGCGGGCGTCCTGCGGCGCCCCGCCTGGCTGAGCGGCCCAACCGGATCAACAAGGCCGCCCCGAAGGACGGCCGGAACCGAGGGAGGACACGAGATGAAGCGTCTGATGCAGCGCCTGGCCGGGGGCATCGCCCTTCTGGCCCTCACCGTCTCCGCCGCTTCGGCCGAGACCTTCACCCTGTGGGTGCGGTCCGACGGGTCGAACTTCATGCCCCGCATCGTCGAGGCGTTCAACCAGAGCCACGAGGACAAGGCCGAGCTGCAGATCGTGCCGGTGGCCGAGCTGGTGCAGAAATACGCCACCGCCGCGGCCGGCGGCGCCGCACCGGACGCGCTGTCGCTGGACCTGATCTACACCCCGTCCTTCGCCGCGGCCGGACAGCTCGAGGACATCACCGACTGGGCCAGGTCCCTGCCCTATTTCGACAAGCTGTCGCCGGCGCATGTGAAGACCGGCACCTACAAGGACCGGATCTACGGCCTGCCCTATTCCGCCGACAGCTCGGTCCTGATCTGGAACAAGAAGCTGTTCCGCCAGGCCGGGTTGGACCCGGACAAGGGTCCGGCCAACTGGGCCGAGATCGAGGCGGCGGCGGAGAAGGTCGCGGCGCTGGGCGGCGACATCAAGGGCTTCTACTTCTCCGGCGCCTGCGGCGGCTGCAACATCTTCACCTTCACGCCGCTGATCTGGGCCAGCGGCGGCGACATCCTGACCGAGGACGGCAGCAAGGCGACGCTCGACACGCCGCAGATGCGCGACGCCATCGCCTTCTACCGCGACATGGTCCAGAAGGGGCTGGTGCCGGAGGGGGCGCGGACCGACACCGGGTCGAACTTCTTCGCCGCCTTCGCCCGCGGCAATATCGGCCTGGCCCCGTCCGGCGCCTTCGCCATCGGCGCCCTGAACACGCAGTTCCCGGACATCGACTACGGCGTCACCTTCCTGCCCGGGAAGACCGGCGGCTGGTCGTCCTTCGCCGGCGGCGACAATTTCGTGGTCACCAAGGGCACCACCAAGCTGAAGGCGATCAAGGCCTTCCTCGACTTCTCCTACTCGCTGGAGGGCCAGACCCTGCTGGCCCGCTACGGCAGCCTGCCGGTGCGCGGCGACATCTCGGCCGAGGCGCTGAAGGACCTCGACCCGCGCTACAAGATCGCGGCCGAGGCGATGGAGAAGGGCCGGACGCCCTATTCCGTGGTCTTCAACGACATCATCAACAGCATGAACAGCCCCTGGGTGCAGATGGTGAACGAGGTGTTCTTCGGCGACGACGTCGACGCCTCCCTCGCCACCGCCCAGGAGACGATGCAGGGCATCATCGACAGCGCCCCGGGGAACTGAGGGCGGTGATGGCATCCAGAATCGCCGAGGCCAACCCAAACGAGTCCCCCCTCCCCTCGTGGGAGGGGACTAGGGGGAGGGGGTTGTCTCCGCTTGGCCGAGCCTTGACTGCCGCAAATCCTTTCCGGCGAGATCGATCCTCTCCGCATTCGCGCGCAGACGCGCGCAGACCCCTCCCCCTACCCCCCTCCCGCAAGGGGAGGGGGGACAAGAAAGAGCTCGGCTCGTCGGGGAGACAGGCCTGATGTCCACAACCCAGGCCGCCGGCGCCATCCCGCGAGCCCTCGCCCGCCGCCGCCCCCTCCGCCGGCACCAATGGGCCGGGCTGGTCTTCGTCCTGCCGGCGGTGGCGCTGGTGGTGGTGTTCTTCGTGGTGCCGCTGGCGATGACGGCCTGGATGTCGCTGCACAACTGGCCGCTGATGGGCGTGTCGCGCTTCATCGGCCTCGACAACTATCTCGCCATCGCCCGCGACACCCGGTTCTGGAACGCCCTGCGCTTCACTGCCCTCTATACCGTCGTCGTCACCGTCGCGATCTTCGCCGCCGCCTTCCCGCTGGCGCTGTTCGTCGAGAAGCCGCGGCCCTTCGGCAGCTTCTACCGCACCGCCTATTTCCTGCCCGTCGTGGTCGGCTTCGCCTCGGCCAGCCTGCTGTGGGCCTGGCTGCTGAACGTCGATGCCGGACTGTTCAGCCCGGCGGCGGAGGCGCTGGGGCTGACCTCCGGCCGGGTCAACCTTCTGGCCGATTTCGACCCGGCCTTCTGGTCGATCATCGCCATGGTGGTGTGGAAGGTCGCGGGCTTCACCATGGTGATCCTGATGACCGGGCTGCAGGGCATCCCGGCCGATTATCTGGAGGCGGCGAAGATCGATGGCGCCGGCCCCTGGGCCCGGTTCCGCCGTATCACCCTGCCGCTGATGCGCCGGACCATCGCCCTGGCGCTGATCCTGTCGGTCACCGGCTCGATGCTGGCCTTCGACCAGTTCTACATCATCCTCGGCGGCGGCCCGCGCAACCAGACCGTCACCGCCGTCTACTGGATCTTCAACCAGTCCTTCGTCTCGTTCCGGCTGGGCTACGGCGCGGCGCTGTCGATGGTGCTGCTCGCCATCCTGCTGGTCCTGAGCGTGATCCAGCTGCGCCTGCTGCGCCATCCGGAGGGCGAATGATGAGCACGGCCGTGCCGATGCGCCGGGCCGCCCCCGGCTTCCTGCTGCAGGCGGCGGCGCTGATCGCGGCGCTGCTGTTCCTGGCGCCGATCGCCTGGACCATGCTGGCCAGCCTCAAGCCGGCGTCGGAGGCCAACCTGCCGCCGCTGCCGCCCTGGCCCAGCGCCGGCTGGAGCACCGACAGCTATGCCGCGCTCGACGCCTTCGGCGCCGGCGTCGGCCACTATGCCGGCAACAGCCTGACGGTCGCCATCGCCACCGCGGCGATCACCTCGATCGTCAGCCTGCTCGGCGGCTACGGGTTCTCGCGCTTCCGCTTCCCGCTGAAGAACGCGCTGTTCGTGCTGGTGATCGCCACGATCATGATCCCGTTCCAGTCGATCCTGACGCCGCTGTTCCTGCTGCTGACCAAGCTGGGCCTGCAGAACACGCTGGCCGGGCTGGTGCTGATCTACGTCACGCTGCAACTGCCCTTCTCGATCTTCATGATGCGCAACGCCTTCGACGCGGTGCCGCGCGAGATCGAGGAGGCGGCGCGGATCGACGGCGCCGGCAGTCTTCAACTGCTGGCCCGGGTGATGCTGCCGCTGGTGTTCCCCGGCATCGTCACCGTGGCGCTGTTCGCCTTCCTGGCCGCCTGGAACGAGTTCCTGGCGGCGCTGATCCTCTTGACCGACCAGGACAAGTTCACCCTGCCGATCCTGATGACCGCCGTCCGCTCCGGCCGCTTCGGCGCCGTGAACTGGGGCGCGGTGCAGGCCGGCGTCACCGTGATGATGATCCCCTGCCTGATCCTGTTCCTCGCCCTGCAGCGCTTCTACATCCGCGGCCTGACGGCCGGCGCGGTGAAGTAGACGCATTCCCTGACCGACCGATCGATGGAGTTCCGGATGACCGCCCCCGCCGCCGAGATTGCCCCCCGCGCCCGCTTCCGCCCGCCCGCCGTGCCGCAGGTCGAGGTCCGCGGCTTCTGGGGCGGCCGCATCGACGCCGTCTGCGCCAGGACCGCCGACACGCTGTACCAGCGCTGCGAGGAGGCCGGGATGCTGCAGCAGATCGATCCCGACCAGCCGGCGCCGGGGGTCAAGATCCCGTTCCACGGCGGGCTGGTCACCGCCCAGATGTTCTGGGATTCCGATTTCGGCAAGGTGATCGAGACCGCGGCCTACTGCCTGCAGCGCACCCCGAACCCGGAGCTGGAGCGCAAGGTCGACCACGTCATCGAGCTGTACGGCCGGCTGCAGCAGCCCGACGGCTATCTCAGCAGCTGGTACCAGCGGATCGAGCCGGGGCTGCGCTGGACCAATCTGCGCGACTGCCACGAGCTGTACTGCGCCGGGCACCTGATCGAGGGCGCCGTCGCCTATTACCAGGCCACCGGCAAGCGCCAACTGCTGGACATCATGTGCCGCTTCATGGACCACGTCGCCACGGTGCTCGGCACCGGACCCGGCCGGAAGCGCGGCTATTGCGGCCATGAGGAGATCGAGCTGGCGCTGGTCAAGCTGGCCCGCGTCACCGGCCAGCAGAAATACATGGATTTGGCCAAATACTTCATCGACGAGCGCGGCCGGCAGCCGCATTTCTACGATGCCGAGGCGCGCGAGCAGGGCCGCGACCCGGAGGACTACATTTTCAAGACCTACGAGTACAACCAGTCGCATGTGCCGGTGCGGGAGCAGGACAAGGTCGTCGGCCACGCCGTCCGCGCCATGTACCTCTATAGCGGCATGGCCGACATCGCGATGGAGTACGGCGACGACAGCCTGCGCCTGGCGCTGGAGCGGCTGTGGCGCGACCTGACGAGCAAGCGCCTCTACGTCACCGGCGGCCTCGGCCCCTCCGCCGACAACGAGGGCTTCACCGCCGATTACGACCTGCCGAACGAGAGCGCCTATGCCGAGACCTGCGCCGCGGTCGGCCTCGTGTTCTGGGCCGGCCGGATGCTCGGCCTCGGCCCCGATGCGCGCTACGCCGATATGATGGAGCTGGCGTTGTACAACGGCGCCTCCTCCGGCCTGTCGCTGGACGGCGCCACCTTCTTCTACGAGAACCCGCTGGAGAGCCGCGGCGGCCATCACCGCTGGACCTGGCACCGCTGCCCCTGCTGCCCGCCGAACATCGCCCGGCTGACCGCCTCGATCGGCAGCTATATGTACGGCCAGTCGGAGGACGGCATCGCCATCCATCTCTACGGCGACAGCACCGCCACGCTGGACGTCGCCGGCGGCAAGGTGCGGCTGGTGCAGGAGACGCGCTATCCCTGGGACGGCGTCGTCGCCATCACGGTCCACCCGGCGGCACCGGCCGTCTTCACCCTGCATCTGCGCATTCCCGGCTGGTGCCGGAAGGCGACGCTGTCGATCAACGGCGAGCCGCAGGACCTGGCCGCCGTCACCCGCAGCGGCTATGCGGCGCTCACCCGGCGCTGGACGGCCGGCGACACGGTGAAGCTGGACCTGGAGCTGGCGGTCGAGCGGATCCACGCCCATCCCGAGATCCGGCACGATGCCGGCCGGGCCGCGATCCGGCGCGGGCCGCTGGTCTATTGCCTGGAGGGCGTCGACAACGGCGTGCCGCTCAACAGCCTGGTGCTGCCGGCGGATGCCAGGCTGACCCCACGCCACGAGCCCGGCCTGCTGGGCGGGGTGGTGACGCTGGAGGGCCAAGCCCGGGCGCAGCCGGTGTCGGACTGGGGCGACGACCTCTACCGCACCGCCCCGCCGCCCGAGCATCCGGTCAGGATCAAGGCCGTGCCCTATTACGCCTGGGACAACCGCGACCCCGGGGAGATGCTGGTCTGGGTGCGGACGGCCTGACCGGCCGCACCCAGACCAGCGTCAGCGCTTGGCGGTGACCCCGACCTCGGAGCGGCTCATATACTCCTGGGTCAGGGCCGGCATCTGCTGCCAGATCCAGTCGCCCATCGCCTCCTCCTCGGCCTGGATGCGCTCGCAGGTCTCGGCGATGCCCGGCTCCCCGGCCTCGCGGGCGGCCGCCGCCAGCATGCGGTAGCTGCCGGCCTCGAACTGCTCGAAGGAGTAGCTGCCGAGCGCGTGCTTCAGCACCTCATCCTCGGTCATGGAGTGGAACAGGCCCTGGACGTTGGCGATGGTCTTCTGGGCCAGGACCTTGAGGTCGGACGGGTCGGCGCCCAGCTTCGCCAGGCAGCTTTCCACGTCCTCCCGCTGCCGCCTGGTCTGCTGCAGATGCTCCTGCACCTTCGCCCTGGCCTCGGGATAGGTCTCGAGCCGGTCGATCTGCGTCTCCAAGAGGGAGACGGCCTGGCTCTCCATCGCATAGGCGTCGCGCAGCCAATGCGTCAGATGCTCTCTCGGGTCGGTCATCGCGCTCTCCTGTCGCTCCGATACGTCTTGAAGGCTCAACAGCACCTTGCCGGAACCCGTTCGACCGCCCGCCGAAAATTGCGACGCCGCCCCGCGGCCGGAACCGGCGGCGGGCCGCGGCCATTGGCCTGATAGCGGCCATCTCGGAGCTTGGCCATCTCGGAGCTCGGAATGCCTTCGCCCAGCCGGAAGGAGAGCGCGGAACAGCTGCGGCGGGACATCGACCGCGGCCTGACCGGAGACAAGATCCCGGTGCAGGACCCGGCCGCGGCGCCGCTGGGCACCGACGACGAGGCCGCCGGCATGCCGCCCACCTCCGAGGAGATCCGGGATGCCCGCCGCCGCGAAGCGATCGGGCGCCCGCCGGACACCGAGCTCGCACGCGGCCCCGCGACATCCGATCCGCGGCTGCCGCAGACCCTGCGGCCGATCTATGCCATCGCCTTCCTGTTCGCGCTGATCTTCGTGGTGGTGCTGATCCTGGCCCTGTGGAGCCTGGCCTGATCACCAGGGGAGGAGAAATCCGGCCAGGGCCAGCAGCAGCGCCGGCGGCATCACGACGAGGCCGAGCCGGAGGAACTGCAGCGCCCCGACCTCCAGCCCCTCGCGGCGCAGGGCCACCAGCCAGAGGATGGTGGCGAGCGAGCCGGTGACCGACAGGTTCGGGCCGAGATCGATGGCGATCAGCGCGGCGCCCGCGATCTGCGGCGGAATGGGCGGTTGGCCCAGGGGGGCCTGAGCCAGCGTCGACTGCACGATCAGCCCCGCTGGCAGGTTGTTCATCAGGTTGGTGGCCACCGCCACGATCGCGCCCGTGCCCCAGGCCGCGCCGTCGACCGAGCGGGAGGCAGCGTCCTGCAGCGTCGCGGCGAGGAGATGGACCACGCCGGTGCGGTCCAGCCCCTCGACCAGCACGAACAGCCCGGCGACCAGCGGCAGCACCTCCCAGGAGATGCGGCGCAGCAGCTCCCAGGGCGCGGCACGGCGATGCAGCAGCACCGCCGCGGTGGTGAGGAGGCCGGCCAGCGCCGTGGGCAGACCGAGATCGAGCCCGAAGGCGGAGGCCAGCAGCAGCACCACCGCCGTGGCGCCGAGGCCCCAGGCCGCCATATGGCCGCCCGGCGGCAGGGCCGGCACCGGCACGCCGGTGGCGATGGGCGCACGCAGCGCCTTCGCCTGGGTCAGGCGCAGCGCGACGAAGGTGGCCCCGATCGCCAGCGCCGACGGCAGGGCGAACCAGGACAGCCAGGTCAGCAGCGGCGGCATCTGGCTGCCGAACACCACGAGGTTGGCCGGGTTGGAGATCGGCAGCACGAAGCTGGCGGCGTTGGCGATGAAGGCGCAGATCAGGAGATAGGGCAGCGGCGCCGCCCCGGCCGCCCGCGCCACGGCATAGACCGCGGGCGTCAGCACCACGGCGGTGGCGTCGTTCGACAGGAACACGGTGACGACGATGCCGACGACATAGGTCAGCCCGAACAGCCGGCTGGCCGATCCGCGGGCCTGCCGCGCCGCGATCGCCGCCGCCCAGTCGAACAGGCCTTCGGTGCGCGCCAGCTCGGCCAGCAGCATCATGCCGATCAGGAACAGGTAGACATCGGTACCTTTGCCGATCGCCGCCAGGGCCTCCGGTGCCGGCAGCAGGCCGAACCCGACCAGCGCCACGGCGCCGGCGGCCGCCCAGATCGCCTCGGGCAGGCGCCAGGGCCGCAGGATGACGCCGCCGGTCGCCAGCGCGGCGATGCCCCAGGTGGCGGCGGCGCCGTCGGTCAGCATGCTCATGTCGGGATCGACTCTCGGTTCCGGTCCTTCGTTAGCCGAGCCGGCGGCCTTTCGGCAAGATGCGCGTCAGCGCAGCCGCGCGGCCTCGGCCTCGTCGAGAAGCCCGAGCCGCCGCGCCGCCGCCAGCAGATGCCGGCGCATCGCCTCGCGCGCCGCGGCGGCGGACTCGCCGGCGATGGCGCGGTGGATGCGGCGGTGCTCGTCGATCACCCGGTCGACCAGGGCCGGCTGCTTCAGCGTGTTGCCGCGGGCCACCGACACGCTCTGGCGCAGCAGGACCGACAGGTAGCGCTGGAAATCGGCGACCTTGCCGTTGCCGCTCGCGGCGGCCACCGTGCGATGGAATTCGATGTCGGCGGCGACGCCGAAATCGGCGCCATGCTTGGTTCGGTCCATCTCCTCCAGCCAATGGGCCAGCGCCTCCAGATCGGCGTCTGTGCGCCGCACCGCAGCCAGCGCCGCCCCCTCGACCTCGAGGCAGAGCCGCAGTTCGAAGATCTCGCGCGGAGCGGGGCCGCTCGTCACCTCCTCGTCGCGGATCCGGAAGGACCGCTGCAGCGGCGCGTCCGACACGAACACCCCGGCCCCCTGCCGGCTGACCAGGATGCCGTCGGCCCGCAGGCGGGACACGGCCTCGCGGATCACCGTCCGGCTGACGCCGAAGCTGGCGGCCAGCCCGGGCTCGGTCGGCAGCCTGTCCCCCGCCGCGAGACGCCCGGTCTCGACATCCTCCTGCAGCGCCTTGACCACCCGTTCCGCCAGCGGCGCCGGCCGGCCGAGCCGGCGGCCGGCGGCCGGCTCGCCTCCTGCGACGTCCCGGATTTGGCGATCGACGGTCAACCGCGGCTCCCAGCGACGCTCGGCAGGATCTTGCCGGGATTGAGGATGTGCTTCGGGTCGAGCGAGGACTTCAGGGTCCGCATCAGTTCCAGGTCTACCTCGCCCTTGAAGCGGAGCAGGCTCGCGGCCCGCATCTGGCCGATACCGTGCTCGGCGCTGAAGCTGCCGCCGCGCGCCATCGCAAGCTCCTCCACCGCCTCGGTGATGGTCCGGTAGAGCGGGCCGAGCTCGGCGACCTTCTGGCCCTCGGGCGGCATGACGTTGATGTGGAGGTTGCCGTCGCCGAGATGGCCGAAGACGTTCAGCCGGCAGCCGGGGAACCGGTCCCGCACCAGGGCCTCGGTCGCCGCGACCATCTCGGGGATCAGCGCGATCGGGACGGTGGTGTCGTGCTTCACCGCGCCGCCGGACGCGAGCTCGGCGTCGGAGATCTCCTCGCGCAGCCGCAGCAGCCGGGCCCTCTCCCGCTCGCTCTGGGCGATCACCGCGTCCTGGGCCGTGCCGGCCTCCAGCGCCTCCCCCAGCACCTGCTCGAGGGTCAGGGAGATCGGGTCCTGGTCGCTGGGCGAGGACAGCTCGATCAGCACATAGGCCGGCGCGTCGAAGGGAGGCCGGGCATCGGCGACCTGCCGGGCGACCAGCCGCATGGCGTCACCCGCCACATACTCGCACATGGTCAGGGCGCCGCCGGTGCGGCCGCGCACCGCCTGGAACAGGTCGACGGCCCGTGCGACCGACGGCACCGCGACAAGCGCGGTGGCGCGCTGCACGATCGCCGGGAACAGCCGGAGGCAGGCGGCGGTGACGATGCCGAGCGTCCCCTCCGAGCCGATGAAGAGCTGCTTGAGGTCGAAGCCGGTGTTGTCCTTGCGCAGCGACCGCAGCCCGTCCCAGACGCGCCCGTCGGCCAGCACGACTTCGAGCCCGAGGACGAGGGACCGCATCGAGCCGTAGGCCAACACCTGCAGGCCGCCGGCATTGGTCGAGACCGCGCCGCCGATCTGGGCCGTGCCTTCCGCCGCGAGGCTGAGCGGGAACAGCCGGCCGACCGCGGCCGCCGCCTCCTGCACCGCCCGCAGCGTGACGCCGGCTTCGACCGTGATGCTGTCGCCGACCGCGTCGACCGCCCGCACCGCCGTCATGCGACGGAGCGACAGGATCACCTGCGGTATCCCGGCCACCGGGACCGCGCCGGCGACCATGCCGGTGTTACCGCCCTGCGGCACGATCGCCACGCCGGCCTCGGCGCACAGCCGGACGGCCGTCGCGACCTCGGCGGTGCTGGTCGGCAGGACGACGCAGAGCGCCGGGTTCGAGTGCAGGCGGCGCCAATCGGTCACGAAGCCGGCGAGATCCGCCGGATCGTCGAGCACGCCCTTGGGCAGCGCGGCGCGCAGACGGGCCACGAGATCGCCATGCGGGGCCAAATTCATCATATGACCATGTCAGTCAGTGACCTCGATACCCTATGGCAGGTGAAGACCCCTGGCAAGGCCCCCGGCGCGACGGAGATCGCAGCCGGCCGGAGCGGCGGTGACTTTTTCCCTCCTTCGCGCGTTGACTGGGCAGGGACAGGAAGCGAGGGATCCCACGCCGTGAGGGTCATTCGAAGCACCGCGGCCGTCGACCAGGAAGCGGATTGCCCCGTGGAGACATCGGTGCTGCGGCCGCGGCGGAACGTCTGGCGGATCGAGCAAGCCGGCCGGGCCGCGGTGCTGATCGACGCCGCCGCCTATTTCGGGGCGCTGCGCTCGGCGATGCGGCAGGCGAAACACCGGATCCTGGTGATCGGCTGGGATATCGACAGCCGCACACCCCTGGTCGGACCGGAGGGCGAGCCGAAGGACGGGCTGCCGGCCGCGCTGGGCGACTTCCTCTGCGCCCTGGTCCGCGAGCGGCCCGAGCTGTCGGTCAAGCTGCTGCTCTGGAACTACTCGCTGTACTACGCGCTGGAGCGCGAGCCCCTGCCGCTCCTCGCCCTGCAATGGAGCACGCCGCCGCAGATAGAGCTGTGCCTCGACGACGAGATCCCGGTCGGCTCCTCGCACCACCAGAAGATCGTCGTGATCGACGATGCGGTTGCCTTCGTCGGCGGACTGGACCTGACGATCCGTCGCTGGGACACCTCGTCCCACCAGCCGGAGCATCCCGGCCGGGTCGACCCGGCCGGTGTCGCCTACCCGCCCTTCCATGATGTCCAGATGGCCGTCGACGGCCCCGCGGCGCGGGCTCTGGCCGAACTCGCCCGCTGGCGCTGGGAGCGCGCGACATACGAGGCGCTGCCGGCGGTCGCCGCCCGGTCCGTGCCGTGGCCCGAGCAGGTCGAGGCGGATTTCCACGACGTCGCCGTCGGCATCTCCCGGACGCTGCCGCTCTATCCCGGTGAGGGCGAGGCGCGCGAGATCGAGGCCCTGTTCGAGGACATGATCGATGCGGCCCGGGAGACGATCTACATTGAGAACCAGTTCCTGACCTCCGCGCGCATCGCCGAGCGCCTGGCCCGCCGGATGCAGGACGTCCCGGCGCTGCAGGCCGTGATCGTGGCCCCACGCATCCACCACAGCTGGGTCGAGCATCGCGCCATGGCCCCCGGGCGCATCCGGTTCATGGAGATCCTGCGCGCCGCCGGCGTCGCCGGGCGGGTCAGGCTGCTGCACCCGCAGGCCGGCCGCGACGGTACGACGGCCGATGTCATGGTCCATTCCAAGCTGATGATCGTGGACGACCGGCTGCTGCGGGTCGGCTCCGCCAATCTCTGCAACCGCTCGATGGGCGTGGACAGCGAATGCGACCTGACTCTCGAGGCCACCGATGCCGATGAGCGCCGGGCCATCCGGCGCATCCGCACCCGTCTGCTGGCCGAGCATTGCGGGGTCGAGCCGGAGGAGATGGATCGGCGAATCCGCGAGACCGGATCCCTGCTGGTCGCGATCGCGGCCGCCGGGACGGAACGCCACCTGGTGCCGGTCGACGACCATCAGCCGATCGCGGACGAGCGGGGCTGGACCCTGGCCGGCTTCGCCGACCCTCGCCACCCGCTGCCGGCGACCGGCCTGATCGACCGCGCCCTGGCTTCGGTCAAGGCGCGCTGGCGCGGCCTGCTGCGCATCGCCCCGATCGTCGTCGCGGCCCTGCTGCTGGCGCTGGCCTGGGGCACCACCGACCTCGCCGGCTGGGCGCAGCCGGAGCGGCTGCAGCAGTCCCTGCACGGCCTTGCGGGAACCGGCTGGGGGCCGCCGCTGGTCGTCGCCGCCTTCGTGCTGGGCGGGATGGTGATGTTCCCGGTGACGGTGCTGATCGCCGCGACGGCCGCCGCCTATGGCGCCTGGCCGGGGCTGGCCTATGCCGGGGCCGGCGCGCTGGCCAGCGCCCTCGCCGGCTATCTGGTCGGCCTGATGGCGGGCGAGAATGCCTTGCGCGCCGTCATGGGCCCGCGACTGCACCGGATCCGCGACGGCATCGCCCGCCGCGGGGTGGTCGCCGTCGCCACGATCCGGCTGGTGCCGGTCGCGCCCTTCACCCTGGTCAACCTGGTCGCCGGCGCGGCACGGATCCCGATCCTCGACTTCGTCCTGGGCACCGCCCTCGGCCTGGCGCCCGGGCTGCTGGTGCTGTCGACGCTGGGCGACCGCATCCTGTCGATCCTGCGCGATCCGTCCCTGGCGGAGATCGGCGTCCTGCTGGCGGTTCTGGCCGCCTGGATCGCGCTGTCCGTCGGGCTGCAGGCGCTGGTCAGCCGGAGGCGGCGCTCGCAGTCGTGACGGACGCGCCGCTCCGCCTTCTGACCTGGAACATCCATGCCGGCATCGGCCCGGACGGCCGTTACGACCTCGACCGCGTGGTCGCCCTGGTCCGGCGGCACGAGCCCGACATCGTCGCCCTGCAGGAGGTCGATTCGCGCGGCCGCGGCAACGGCCCCGATTCCCCCTTTGCCCTGCTCGCCACGGCGCTCGGCCCCCACACCGCCGCGGCGCGGACCATCGTCGCGCCGGACGGGCATTACGGACATCTTCTGATCAGCCGCTGGCCGCTGTCGGCCATCCAGCTGCACGACCTGACCCATTCCCGCCGGGAGCCGCGCTGCGCCGTCGAGGCCATGGTCTCGGCTCCGGCCGGCCCGCTCCACCTCGCCTCGGTCCATCTCGGCCTCGCCTTCTCGGAACGGCGCCGCCAGGCAGCGATGCTGGCGCGGATCGCCGACAGCGCGGCGCGGACCTCGGTCATGCTCGGCGATTTCAACGACTGGACCTGGAACGGCGCCGTCCGGCGGTTGCTGGCCGAGGTGCTGCCGGCCCGCACGCCGCAGCGCACCTATCCGGCCCGCTGCCCCGTGCTGACGCTGGACCGGGTGTATTGCCGGCCACGCCATGCCCTGCTGCGCAGCTGGGTCGATCCGGAGGGCCGGCATGCCTCGGACCATCTGCCGCTGATCGCCGAAATCCGGGTCGACCCGGTGCCCATGGCGTCGGAACCCGCGATCCGGCCGTCTCGTTGACCGGGCAGGACCGACTGCCTCCAGCACGGAGCCGACCATGAGACGCCTCCCGGCGGTTGTGGCCGTCGCCGCCATGACCTGCCTCGCGACCGTCCCGACCGCATCGGCGCAGAGCGGCAACACCGCCGCGCAGCCGGTGCGGACCGACGCCGCCGGTTATGTCCGAGAGACCGCGATCAGCGACCTGTTCGAGATCTCGGCCGCCCAGGCGGCGCTGAAGAAGGCGTCCTCCGACGAGGTCCGCAGCTTCGCCCGGATGATGATCGACGACCACATGAAGGCCGGAGAGCAGCTGGCGGACGCGGCAAAAGGCCAGACTCTCGCCACCTCCCTGCCGACCGGCGTGGACGCGCGGCACGACCAGCTGCTGCAGGATCTCGCCAACGCGACCGAGCAGGATTTCGACCGGCTGTACATGCGGATCCAGGTGGAAGCCCACACCGCGGCGCTGAAGCTGCAGCAGGACTACAGCAGCTTCGGCGCCAACCCCGCGCTGAAGGCGATCGCGACCCAGCTCGTGCCGATCGTCAAGCGCCACCTTGATCAGGCCCAGACCATCCTCGACCGGCTCAGCAGGGCCTGACGACCGGGCGATGCCGGATGCGGTTCGCCGATCCGTCGAGTTCGATGAAAATCTTCATGAAATGAGATTGCGAGTCATTATTATTCTTGATAATTGAGCAACCGACATTTCACGACGGGCGTGGCGCAGGCCGCCGGCGTCCGCGGTTCCGAATAAGAAGGATGGGGTGGCATGGGTGCTGGATACGGCGCGCGCGATCGCGTGCGGATGTTGCTAACGACAACCATTCTCGTCGCGGCCGGCGGATCGGTCGGGACATCCGCGCAGGCGCAGACGCAGGTTCAGCCTCCGGCGCAGCCGCAGACCCAGGCGCAGGAGACGCAGCCCGGGGACGGCGTCGTCCTGGCCCCGATCGTCGTCACCGGCCAGGGCGAGGACCCGACCGGCCCGGTGCAGGGCTTCGTGGCCAACACCGGCCTCAGCGCCACCAAGACCGCCACGCCGCTGATAGAGACGCCGCAGGCGATCTCGGTGGTCCCCAAGGACCAGATCACGGCGACGAACGCCGAGACCCTGTCCCAGGCGCTGACCTACACCCCCGGCGTGACCTTCCAGTCCGGCGCCTACAGCCGGCTGAACGACGATTTCATGATCCGCGGCTTCAACGTGTCCACCGGCGCATCCGGGATGCTGCGCGACGGGCTGCGGCTGCAGTCGAACGTCTATGACGGCAACCAGGAGCCGTACGGGCTGGAGCGCATCGAGGTGCTGCGCGGTCCGTCCTCCGTCCTCTACGGCCAGCTGACCCCCGGCGGCGTGGTCAACGCCATCAGCAAGCGGCCGACCGACACGACGTTCCACGAGCTGAACGCCGAATACGGGAGCTATGGCCGGACCCAGTTCTCCGGCGATACCGGCGGCCCGATTGATGACAACGGCATGCTGTCCTACCGCTTGACCGGTCTGTGGCGCGATTCCGGCAACTGGGTCGATCACGTGCCGGACGACAAGTTCTACATCGCCCCGGCCCTCACCTTCCGGCCGTCGGACGCGACCACCATCACCTTCCTGAGCGACTATCAGGAGATCTACACCCGCTTCGCGCCGCCGATGCCCTTTACCGAATTGCGCGAAGGCAAGATCCCGCGCGACCTGTTCATCGGCCAGAAGGGCTACGACAAGTACTACAGCGAGAGCTACACGCTCGGCTACCAGCTCGAGCACAAATTCAACGACAGCCTGACCCTGCGCAATTCCCTGCGCTACTACCATGCCGAGGTGGATTGGAACTATCTGAGCTACGGAGCGCTCAGGCCCGACAACTCCCTGACCCGCGGCGTGATCAATCGCGACGAGGTGTCAAACGGCTTCACCACCGACACCTCGCTGGAGGCGAAGGTCGAGACCGGACCGGTGCAGCACACGCTCCTGGCCGGCGTCAACACCTACGGCGTCAGCTACGACACCAATCGCTTCGGCGGCTCGGTCGGCCCGCTCGGCGACATCTACGACCCGGTCTATGACGCGAACGTCACCGTCAACAGCAACAACACCGGCTTCAAGAACTCGGGCTCGCAGATCGGCGTCTATTTCCAGGACCAGATGAAGATCTACGACAAGCTGATCCTGGTGCTCGGCGGCCGCTACGATTGGGCCGACGCCTACAACAACAGCTACCGCAATCAGGCCACGCTCGACCTTCTGGGCATCGACCGGAAGCAGAGCCGTTCGGACAGCGCCTTCACCGGCCGCGTCGGGCTGCTGTACCTGTTCGACAACGGCCTCGCGCCCTATCTCAGCTTCAGCCAGTCCTTCGACCCGACCGCACTGAGCTCCGGCGTCAGTGCCGACGGAAGGCAGTTCGAGCCGAGCAAGGCCAACCAGTACGAGGCCGGGCTGCGCTATCAGCCGGCGGGCGAGAACTTCCTGGTCAGCGGCTCCATCTACCGGATCGACCAGGACCATGTCCTGATGACGGATCCGGAGAACAACCTGTTCTCGATCCAGACCGGCAAGGTGCGGTCGCAGGGTATCGAGCTGGAGGCCCGGGCCAGCATCGGAGCGCTGAACCTCGTCGGCGCCTACAGCTATACCGACGCGCGCAACATGGAAGGCCAGCTGAAGGACGAGCGTCTGGCCCTGGTCCCGTATCACAATGTCTCGGTCTGGGCCGACTACAAGCTCGACGGCCTCGGCCTCAGGGGCCTGACGATCGGCGCCGGCCTGCAATATCTGAGCTCCATCAACATCCCGGGCTTCTATACCAGCGGCCAAGACGCCGGTGGGAAGGTCCGTGAGGACGTGCCGGGCCGCATGCTGGTGGACGCCATGATCGCCTACGATTTCGGCGCGCTCGACGAGCGCCTGACGGGGACCACGCTGCAGCTCAACGCCAAGAACCTGTTCGACACGGACTACATCACCTGCGTCGACATCGGCGGCTGCCGCTACGGCGAGCCCTTCACCATTTCGGCCTCGCTGGGCTACCGCTGGTGATGATGTGATGCTGCACCGGCGCGGGTTCCTGGGCGGGATCGGGCTGGCCCTCGCCGGCCCGGCCCGGGCGCGCGCGCAGGCTCCGGGACCGGCGCGCCGGGTCGCGTGCCTCGACCTGCTGCTGACCGAGACGCTGCTGACGCTCGGCGTCACCCCCGCCGCGGTCGGCAACATCCCGCTCTATGACCGTCTGGTGGCCGAGCCGAGGCTGCCGGACGGCGTGCCGGATCTGGGCCCGCTGCAGGAACCCAACCTCGAGCTGCTGCAGCATCTTCGGCCCGACCTGATCCTGGCCCCCTCCTGGGCGGAGGTCGGCCAGAACGACCTCGAACGCATCGCCCCGGTCGCCTGGCTGCCGAGCTTCTCCGCCGAGAAGCCGGCGCTGGACCATGCCCGGGACCTGCTGATCCGGGTGGCGGCGCTGACCGGCCGCGACGCCGAAGCACGCTCCTGGTCCGATCGCGCCGACGCCGTCCTGGCCGAGGCGCGCCGCGTGATCGAACCCTGGACCGACCGGCCGGTCTATGTCGTCCGCTTCATGGAGGACGGGCGCCACGCCGCGATCTTCGGCGGCAAGGGCATGATCGGCGACGTGCTGTCCCGCCTGGGCCTGCGCAACGCCTGGACCGGGCGGACCAATGTCTGGGGCACCACCTCGATCGGCATCGAGCAGCTAGCCGGCGACGCCGAGGCCCGGCTGATCCATTTCGACCGCGGCGCCGAGACCGAACGCGCCCTGCGGCAGCTCGCGGCCAGCCCGCTCTGGGCCGCCCTGCCGGCCGTGCGCCGGGGCCGGGTGATCGAGATGCCGGTGGTCTATCCCAACGGCGGGGTGGCCTCCGCCATCCGTTTCGCCCGGCAGCTCGCGCAGGTCCTGCCGGCCCAGGGAACCCCGAATGGCTGATCTCGCCTTGCCCCGGCCGGCGCCGACCGGCCGCCCGGCCCTGCTGGCGGCGCTGCTGATCGGTGCCGCCCTGGCCCTGTTCCTGTACCATCTGCGGGCGCTGCTGCCCGTGGCGGAGTGGGAGCGGGCCCTGACCGCGCCCGATCCGGCCGAGATGCGCCAGATGCTGGCGCAGTACAGCCTGCTGCCGCGCCTGGTCGTCGGTCTGTTGGGTGGCGCCGCGCTGGGCCTCGCCGGCGTGCTGTTCCAGCAGGCGCTGCGCAATCCGCTGGCCGAACCCGGAACGCTGGGCGTCTTCGCCGGGGCGAAGCTGGCGCTGATCGCCGCCACCTTGTCGGCGCCGTCGCTGCTGGAGGCCGGACAGGAGGCCGTGGCCCTGCTCGGCAGCGCCGCGGCGATGGTCCTGATCATGCTGCTGAGCTGGCGCCACAAGCTGGCGCCGATCGCCGTGATCCTGGCCGGGCTGGTCGTCACCTTCTATCTCGACGCCGGCAGCAAGATGCTGGTGCTGTTCAACCACCAGGCCCTGACCGATCTGCTCGTTCTGCAAGGCGGATCGCTGAACCAGAACAACTGGGATGTGGTGCTGGCCCTGGCGCCGCGCCTGGCCCTGGCCGGGCTGGCCGGCGTGCTGATGCTGCGACCGCTGACCCTGCTCGACCTCGACGAGGACGGCGCCCGCGGCCTCGGCCTGTCGCCGGCGGCGGCGCGCCTGGCGGCGATCGCGGTGGCGGTGCTGCTCAGCGCCTCGGTCGCCGCCCTGCTCGGGCCGATCGGCTTCATCGGCCTGGCCGGGCCGGCGATCGCCCGCTTGGCCGGCGCCCGCCGGTTCCGCGACCGCCTGGTGTGGGCCCCCGCGGTCTCCGCCGGGCTGCTGGCGCTGACCGACCAGCTGATGCAGTTCGTCGACGCCGCCGGCGCGGTGCCGACCGGCGCCGTCACCGCCATCCTCGGCGCGCCGCTGCTGCTGTGGCTGCTGCGCCGGCTGCGTCCGGCGGCGGGCGAGGCCCGGCCCGACCGTTCGGCCGCCGATGACCATCGCCGCCGGCATCCATGGCCCTGGGTCGGCGGCACCCTGCTGCTGCTCGGCCTGGTCGTCTGGGCCGCGCTGGCGCTGGGCCGCACGCCGGAAGGCTGGCAGTGGAGCATGGGCGGCGAGCTCGACCTGCTGCTGCCCTGGCGGGCGCCGCGCGTCGCCGCGGCGCTGGGCGCCGGCTTCATGCTGGCGACGGCAGGCGTGGTGCTGCAGCGCCTGACCGGCAACGCCATGGCGAGCCCGGAGCTGCTCGGCGTCTCCTCCGGCGCGGCGCTGGCGCTGATCCTCGCCGCCGTCGCCATGCCTGGGCTGGACCGCCTGGCCCTGACCGGCGTGGCCGGGCTCGGCGCACTGACGGCGCTGCTGGCGGTGCTCTCGCTCGGGCGGCGATCGGCCTTCTCCTCCGAGCACATGCTGCTCGCCGGCGCGGCGCTGACCACCATCGCCGGCGCCTTCGTGGTGGCGCTGCTGTTCAGCGGCGACCCGCGGACCGCGCTGCTGCTGGGCTGGCTGTCCGGATCGACCTACGGCGTCTCCGCCCGCGACGCCGCGATCACCTGCGGCCTCGCTCTCGCCGCCACGTTGATCCTGCCGCTGGCCGGGCGCTGGTTGGCGATCCTGCCGCTCGGCGCCGCGACCGGCCGCTCGCTGGGCCTGTCGCTGGCCCGCAGCCGGGCCGCCCTGCTGCTGCTGACCGCGGCGCTGACGGCCGGGGCGACGCTGACTGTCGGCCCGCTGAGCTTCGTCGGGCTGATGGCGCCTCACATGGTCCGCATGCTCGGCATCCGGCGGCCGACGCCGCAGATCCTGGGGGCCGGGCTGCTCGGCGCCGGGCTGATGGTGCTGGCCGACTGGCTGGGCCGCACCATCGCCTTTCCCTGGCAGGTGCCGGCAGGACTGGTTGCGACCTTCGTCGGCGGCACGTATTTCATCTGGCTGATGCAGCGACGACGGCCGGCATGACACCTCCATGATCGACGCGATCGCCCCGATCTTCGTCGGCCCGCTGGCCGATTTCGCCGACCGGCTGATGCTGGCCGACGATCCTCGGCCTGGGATCCGGGGATCCGCCCTGCTCGACCCCGCCACGCTGGGCCCGATCCTGGAGCGCTTCGCCCGGCGCTACGACCAGCCGGAGCCGCGGGCGGTGGCTTCGCTGTGGGCGAAATGGCATTTCTGGATGTTGTTGACCCCGGTGGTGGCGGCCAGCCTGCTGCTGGAGCATGGGCTGCCCACGGATCTCGATGAAATCGAGGTGATCGTGGCGCCGGACGGACAGACGGCCGGATTCAAGCTGCCGCATGACGGCGGCCGGACCGCCCCGGCCGACGGCTTCGAGCGCTTCGGGCCGCTGGTCGACCGGCATATCGAGCCGCTGATCCGGGCGCTCGCGGCCCAGAGCGGCGCCACCGCGAAGGTGCTGTGGAGCAATGTCGGCAACCTGTTCGAGAACCTGCTGCGCCAGATCGAGGCGTCCGGCATGGCGCGCGGCCCCGGCCCGGCCCAGGCCCGCGTCCTGATGGCCAGCCGAGACTGGCCCGGCCGGCGCGGCAACCCGCTGTTCGAGCCGGTGCGCTATGTCGAGCGCGACGGCGAGCGGAGGAGGCTGCGGCGCGTCTGCTGCATCCGCTATCTGATCCCCGGCCTGGAGCTGTGCTCGACCTGCCCGCTGGAGAAAGCGAGACCGGCATGAACCACACCGCCCCGGCGCCCGCGGCCGAGACCGACGCCACACCGGCGATGTTCGAGCTGACGCAGGCCGCCTTCGCCGTGGCCGGGCGCACCCTGCTGCAGCCGCTGGACCTGACGCTCGCGCCACACCGGGTCACCGGACTGATCGGGCACAACGGCTCCGGCAAGTCGACGCTGCTGAAGCTCCTGGCGCGGCAGCAGCCGCCCAGCGCCGGCACGGTCCGCTTCGAGGGCCGGCCGCTGCGGGACTGGGGCGACCGCGCCTTCGCCCGCCGGGTTGCCTATCTGCCGCAGCAGACGCCGCCCGCCTCCGGCCTGCTGGTGCGCGAGTTGGTGGCGCTCGGGCGCTATCCCTGGCACGGCGCGCTCGGCCGCTTCGGCGCCGCCGACCGCGAGAAGGTCGAGGAGGCGATGGTCCTGACCGACATCGTTCCCTTCGCCGACCGGCTGGTCGAGACCCTGTCGGGCGGCGAGCGGCAGCGTGCCTGGCTGGCCATGCTGGTGGCGCAGGACGCGGCTTGCCTCTTGCTGGACGAGCCGATCTCCGCCCTCGACATCGCCCATCAGGTCGATGTCCTGGCACTGGTGCAGCGGCTGAGCCGGAGCAGGGGGCTGGGCGTCGTGGTGGTGCTGCACGACATCAACATGGCGGCGCGGTTCTGCGACGACATCGTGGCGCTGCATTCCGGCCGGCTGATCGCTCGCGGCGCGCCGGATACGATCCTGCAGCCGGAGCGGCTGCAGGCGATCTACGGCATCCCGATGGGCATCCTGCCCAACCCGGCCGGCGGCCCGCCGATCAGCTATCCCCACTGACCGGCGGTTCCTCGGCTACTGAGCCGCCACAGCCATGGAGTCGACCGCGCGCAGCGCCTCGCGGACGCCGGACTGGAAGTCAGGCGCGTGGATGATGTCGAGGTGGGTGGCGCCCGGCACCCGGGCCAGCGCCGCCACCGGCGCCAGCAGGCTCCAGTCGCGCAGCCGCTCCGGCCGGCCCAGCGAATCCTCGGCCTGCCAGACATGGACCGGCAGGTCGAGCGGCCGGTACTGGTAGCGCGCGGCGCGCAACCGCTTGTCCAGCATCGCCCACAGCTCGAACTCGCGCGAGGTCAGGTCGGGCCCGTCCGCCGGCAGGCTGTCGGCATGGGCCAGGACATGGTCGTCCAGCGCCGCCCGTTCGGCCTCGTCCATCAGACCGAACAGGGACCGCCATTGCGCCGCCATGGCCGAGCGGCCGAGCCACTGCTCCAGCAAGGCCGCGGCCCGCTGCCGCTCCTCCGCCGCCGGCCGCCGGTCGGTGCGGAAGTCGACGGATTCGAAGACGTCGACCAGGCCCAGGAACTCGACAGCCACCCGCCCCTTCAGGCGATGCGCCGTCTCGAAGGCCAGGTCGCCGCCGGAGGACCAGCCCAGCAGGGCGCAGCGCCCGCCGGCGGTGCGCTCGATATGGGCCGCGAACTCCCCGGCCAGGGCCGCCATGTCGTAGCCGCGCCAACGCTGCTGCGTATAGACATGGCTGACGAAGCCGGTGACCGGGCGGTCGCCGCCCAGCGTCGCGACCATCGAGGCGAACTCGGTCGAGTTCACGATCAGCCCGGGCAGGCAGTATAGCGGCACGCCGTCTCCACCCTGCTGCAGGTGCACCACCTCCGGCCCCTTCGGCGGCTCCGGCGCGATCCGGGCCGCAAGATCGGCCAGGCTGCGGGCATTGAGGATGTCGGCCAGGGTCAGCGCCTTCCCCCCGGCCAGCCCCTGCTTGCGGATCCGGGCCAGGAGCTTGAGGCTGAGGATCGAATCCCCGCCGAGGGTGAAGAAGTTGTCGTCGCGGCCGATCGCGTCGGTGCCCAGCAGGCCGGACCAGAGAGCGGCCAGCGCCTGCTCGGTCTCGCCGCGCGGCGGGTCGCCGGCCGGCTTCGCCGCCGCGGGCGCCGGCAGCGCCTTGCGGTCGAGCTTGCCGTTGGCGGTGACCGGCAAGGCGTCGAGACGCACCCAGGCCGCCGGCACCATGTAGTCCGGCAGCCGCGCCGCGAGCCGGGCCTTCACCGCCTCCAGATCCGCGCCGGCCGGCGCCGCGACATAGGCGACGAGTTGAAGACGACCGTCTTCCGCCGGCAGCGCCACCACCGCCGCGTCGGCGACGCCTTCGAGGCCGCGCAGCGCGGTCGCCACCTCGCCCGGCTCGACCCGGTAGCCGCGGATCTTCACCTGGTCGTCGGCCCGGCCGAGGAATTCCAGGCTGCCGTCCTTGAGCCGCCGCACCCGGTCGCCGGTGCGGTACAGCCGGGCGCCGGGCGCGCCGAAGGGATCGGGCACGAAGCGCTCGGCGGTCAGGTCTGGGCGGCCGAGATAGCCGCTCGCGACGCCGGGACCGCCGAGATAGAGCTGGCCCGCCGCCCCGGCCGGCACCGGATTCAGATGATCGTCCAGCACATGCGCCGCGGCATCCGGCAGGGGCCGGCCGATCGGCAGCGTGCCGGCCGAACGCCAGGCCTTCTCGGCAGGCTGGCAGAGCGCGCCGACCGTGGCCTCGGTCGGGCCGTAGTGGTTGATCACCCGGCAGCCCGGCGCCAGCTCGCGGATCCGCTGCAGCAGCGGCCAGCCGGTGGCCTCGCCGCCCAGCACCAGCGTGTGGGCCGGCAGCGCATCCTGCGGCCGGCGCGCCTGCAGCAGCGCCTGCAGGTGGCTCGGCACGATCTTCAGCACCTCGATCCGCTGCGCCGCCATGGTTTCGGCGAAGCCGTCCGGGTCGAAGGCGCGGGCCGGATCGATCAGATGCAGCTCGCCGCCGCCATACAGCGCGCCGTACAGCACGGTGTTGCCCAGATCGGCGGCGACGGTCGAGACCATCGCCATCCGCGCGCCTTCGGGCAGGCCGAGGACCTGCAGCACGCCGCGGGCGTAGTCGGCGATGCCGCCGCGGGTGACGACCACGCCCTTGGGCCTGCCGGTCGAGCCCGAGGTGTAGATCAGGCAGCCGGCCTGGTCCGGCACCGGCTCGGGCAGCGTGATCGAGGTCTCGTCGGCCTGGTCGTCCAGCGACAGGCGCAGCACCTCGCGGCCGAAGCTTTCGGGGGTCTCGGCATCGACCAGCAGCCAGCGGGCGCCGCTGTCGGCCACCAGCTCGGCCCGCCGTTCGACCGGCGCCGCGGGGTCGAGCGGCAGGTAGGCCGCGCCCGCCTTGAGCACGCCGAGGATCCCGAGCACCCATTCCGGCGTGCGCCCCATCTGCAGCGCCACGCGGTCCTCGGGACGGACGCCGCGGGCGACCAGCCGCCGCGCCAGCCGGTCGGAGGCACGGTCGAGCTGCGCCCGCGTGTAGGAGCGCTCCTCGTGCCGGATTGCGACCGCCTCCGGCCGCGCTGCCGCCTGCGCCCGCCAGGCGGTGATCAGATCGGCCGGCGGTTCGGCGCTGTCCGGACCGAAGGACGTGTCCGGCGCCGGGGCCGGGGAGAGATCGGCCAGGCGCCCATCCGGTGCGGCCACGACGGCCTCGGCCAGGACCGAGAAATCCGCCGTCAGACGCTCGATCGTCGCCGCGTCGAACACATCGGTGGTGTAGGCGATGAGGATGTCGATGCCATCCGAGCGGTCGGTGAAGTCGAGGCTGAGGTCGAAATGCGCGGCGCCGCTGCCGAGGCCGCGCAGCGTCATCGCCAGCCCGGCGAAGTCGCCGCCCCCCGGCGCATCGGCCTGCTCGGTGCATTTCACCTGAAACAGCGGGAGCACCCCGGCCTGGCGCGGCGGCGCCAGCGCCTCGACCACCATGTCGAAGGGCACGTCGATCCGGGTCTCGGCGGCCAGCAGGCCCTCGCGCACCTGGTCCAACAGTGTGGTGAAGCCCCGGCGCTGGTCCAGCACCGTGCGCAGCACCGCGACATTGGTGAAGTAGCCGATCATCGGATGCGTCTCGGCCCGGCCGCGATGGGCCAGCGGCGCGCCGATCCGGATGTCGTCGCCGCCGCCGTTCCGCGCCAGCAGCAGCTTGAACAGCGCCAGCACGGCCATGAAGGTCGAAGCGTTGCGGCCGCGGGCCAGGGCGCGCAGCCCGTCGCTCACCGGCGCAGGCAGCCGGAAGCGGTGCGTCGCCCCGGCGTCGCTGCGCTGCGCCGGCCGCGGCCGGTCGAAGGGCAGGTCGAGCGGCGGGTGGCTGTCGCCCAGCGCCGCCTTCCAGGCGTCGAGCTGGCGCGCCTCCTCCCCCGCCTCCAGCCAGCTGCGCTGCCAGGCGGCGTAGTCGGCATAGTGCAGCGCCAGCGGCGCCAGGCCCGACAGCGTGCCGTCGCGCCGGGCGGCGTAGAGGGCGGCGAGGTCGCGGATGATCAGCCCCATCGACCAGCCGTCGGCGACGATGTGGTGCAGGGCCAGGACCAGCCGGTGCTCACGGTCGGCCAGCGCGTGCAGCTCGAAGCGTAGCAGTGGCCCAGCCTCGAGATCGAAGGGCTGCCGCGCCAGAGCCTCGGCGCAAGCGTCGCTCTCCACCTCCCCTGTCGCGCGCAGGTCGCGGACGGCGAAGGGCGGCGGCAGCTCGGCGTGGAGGCGCTGCACCGGCCGGCCCTCGGCGTCGATGCCGAAGGTGGTGCGCAGCGCCTCGTGCCGGGCGACGAGATCGCCGGCCGCCGCCTGCAGCGCCGCGGAGTCGAGGTCGCCGGACAGGGACAGGATGCCGGCCATGGTGTAGGCCGGGCTGGCCGGGTCGCGCTGCCAGGTCAGCCACAGCCCGCGCTGGGCGTGGGAGAGCGGCAGGTCGCCGCCGCGCTCGACCGGCACGATCGGCAGCGACGCGAAGTCGACGCCATGCTCGGCCAGCTTGTCCAGGAAGGCGCGGCGGCGATCCGGCGCCAGTGCGGCGAAGCGGCGGGCGATCTGCTGGGCATCGACGGTCATGTCAGGTCCTCGAGTTCGCTCATCCACGCGTCCATGTCGTCCAGCCGCTGCCCGGCGGCGCCGGCGGACAGATCCAGGCTGGCGGCCAGCCCGGCGAGGGTGGGATGGTCGAAGAAATGGCGGATCGGCAGGGCGCGGCCGTGCCGCTCCAGCAGCAGCGCCCGCACTTTCATGGCGGCCAGCGAGTGCCCGCCGAGCTGGAAGAAGTCGTCGTGGCGGGAGACATGGGCGAGGCCGAGGACGTCTTGCCAGATCCGGGCGATGGCCAGCTCGGTCTCGCCCTCGGGCTCGGCCCGGCTGTCGGCGCTGCTCTCCCACTCCGGATCCGGCAGCGCCTTGCGGTCCAGCTTGCCGTTGGCCGAGACCGGCAGGGCCGCGAGCATCACGATGCGCGACGGCACCATGTACTCCGGCAGCAGCGCCGCGAGGTGCTGCTTCAGCCCGGCCTCGTCGGGCTGAACATCGCCGGCGGCATAGCCGACCAGCCGGCCCTCCCGCAGCACCACCACCGCATCCCGCACGCCGGGGCACGAGCGCAAGCCAGCCTCGATCTCGCCGAGCTCGATCCTGAGGCCGCGCAGCTTCACCTGATGGTCCAGCCGCCCGAGATACTCGATCGCCCCGTCCCCGCGCCGCCGCACCAGGTCGCCGGAGCGGTACATCCGGCTGCCCGCAGGTCCCTGCGGGTCCGGCACGAACCGGTCCGCCGTCAGGTCGGGGCGGCCGAGATACCCCCGCGCCAGGTTCACCCCGGCGATGTACAGCTCCCCGGCCACCC